>JALYNX010000120.1 GCA_030772935.1 Actinomycetota bacterium
GGCATTTCCTCAGCTACCACTCGACAGGTCTGACGTCGTACGTTGCAGGAGTTGATCGTCCCCCCGACGCCGTCCTGGAAGATCTCGACGGCCGCCCAGCTCGCCTCATCGAGCTCGGCCAAGTAGAGCCGCCCCTTGTGGAAGATCACATCAACCTTTCGCCATGGGAGGAGGGGCGTCGCCCTCGTTGTGGCCGGAACCTACCCCTATGCGGACACCCTTAGACAAGATGGGCGGGCTGGGCTAATGCCAGCTCGGCGAGCGCCGGGAGCGTCGCCGGGGCCGGGGGCGGGGCATCGGGCCCGCGAGTCTCGGGCGGGATCCGATGATGCGCAGGATCATCCCGATCAAGATCGCCGCGCCACTGGTCCACAAGAACAAGACACAGGTTGCCCTGATCGAAAGAGTGCCGCCGGTGAGCACCTGGTCGGCGACGACCACTGACAGGGTCACCGCGGCTACGACCAAGCCGCCGGCCAGCACCCGGCTTCCCAACTGTTGCAGCTCACTTCTTTGAAACATCGCCCGTTACCGTGCCACAACCCAACATCGCGGTCTATAGGGGATCTCCCCCCAGCCGGACCGCGGTCAGAGACGGGCGCACTCGATACATAGAGAGCTGGCGGGGAGGGCCTCGAGACGTGCGCTTGGGATCTCTTCTCCACACCGCTCACACACGCCGTAACTGCCGGCCTCGATCTTGGCGAGAGCCGAATCGATGCCCTCGATCGAGGCGAAGATGGAACGGGCGGTCGCAGTGCTCGTGATCCGTTCCACGGCCTCAGTGGTGCCATCGCCGACCCGTTTCCCGAACGCCACCGAGGCCCCTGCTTCAGGAGGCTCCACGAGACGGTCCAGCTCCGCGCTCAAGGCCTCGCGGCGTCGGCGGAGTGACGAAGCGACTCGCTCCAGATCGGATTTCGAATCGGTCAACAGGGGGACGGTAGCCCCCATATGTCGGGGGCCGGGCCGGGTTCACGGTTACCGGAGGAGGACGCTTTCCATCCCATCCGTCCCGACCCTCGACGTCTGTCCGATCATCGAACCGAACGCCTATGGGAGGAAGCGTCCGGAACTCGACCGTGACCCAACGTACGAAGGTTCTGTTTCCGATAGGTCAACTCGGGATCACAGTTGTGTTTCTTCCCCGAGCGCCGTGGGAGCCGAAACGGGAACGCTCCCTTCGCCCCCGAGGGCTCAAGGTGAAGACTAGGGCCACACCAATGATGACCAACAACACCGTGGACGCGGTGAGCGTGGCCAGCCAAGGTGCGAGCGAATCGATGTCACCGGCTACTTCCACCTCCACGGTGACCGGGGGCGGTGGCTTGACACGCTCCAGTCTCTCCACCGAGGCCTGGGCTGGGGGCTGGGCAGCAGGCGCCGACACCTCGGCCAATACCAACGGAGCGTCAGGCGAGATCATGAGGCGACTCCGATACTTCGGATACCCGTAGGCGAACATCATGTCGGTCTCCGAGCTCTCGGAGACAACGATCCGCACCCCGAGATACCGCCTCTCAGCGAAGACATGATCGATGGCGGGGAGCACCACCCCGGTCTCAGCCCATCCGGCCGACGCCCCGGGTAGCACTGTCACTGTCTTGTTGGTCAGCTCGATGCAGCCGACGGCCGCTTCCGGGCAATCGAGCAGATAGATGGTGAAGACCCCGGTCATCTCAGGCTCGAAGCCTGCGGCTGCGCTCCACATCACCAAGCTCGGATAGCCAATGAGATGGCGGCCGGTCATTTCGGCTTGCCAGTGCTGATAGCGGGTTTCGTCAGTTTCGAGCAGTCCCTTGTCAGACCTGGTGAGCAAGAGCCCGGGCTCGAGGTCGCGACCTCGGTCGTAGTTGGGCATCTCCCCGCCGTGAGGCGTCCCGATCAAAGATCCGCGGGGCACACCCTCAGGTCCGAGGAAGAATGTCTCGGTGTCTGCAGCAGACGCGATCGGGATCAGGACCCCCAGCGACAGCACCGCGAGCACCGCAGCCGGCACCGAGGTCCTGAAGCGCATCCGTCAGACCACCCCCGCACCGAGACGAGCCCGGGCGGGTTCGGGGCGCTCCCCGACTGCATTCAGGGCCAAGCGAAGCGAGAAGTGGGTCCAGCTCGCATCTCGCCGGTAGCTGATCTGACCGCCCATCAGATCACCCAAAGCCCTGACTATCGACAGACCGGTCCCCGTGTCGCCAACCGCCGGCGTCTGTTTGCCGAGATCCACGAGTCGCTCGAAGAGTCGGCCGTCGAGCTCAGGGGGGATTCCAGGACCGTCATCAGACACATTTAGGACCACGGATTCGCCGTCGGCAGCGCCCCAAATCGCAACCCTCTCGCCGCCATGACGCAAGGCGTTGCCCACCAAGATGTGAAGCAATTGCCTCAGGAGATGAGGGTCGGTGACGACAACGATGTCTGGCACGGCCACCTGGAGCCGGGGGCCCACCACCTGATAGTCGGCGGCAACCGCGAGTGCTTCCGACCGCAGGCTGCAACGCTCGGTATGCACCGGCAGCTCGTGGGAGACATCGGCCAGGAACTCGGCGAGAGCCCTACTGGAGACTCTCTCGAAGTCGAGCATGGCTTTGATCTCTTCGTCTCGCTCGACGACACGGGCCCGAATGGCCCGCCAAAACAGGAACATGATCGTCGCCGGGACCAACAAGGTGACCATGATCTGGGCGGTCCGGACAACGCCAAGCGAGCTCGACAGGACAAGGCCGAGCACAACGAAACCGGTCAGGCAGGCAACAACTGTCAACCCCGGTCCGGGACCGGTGTCGACCCGCAGCCTCCCGCGTAGCGAGACCACCATGATTTATCGGTCGAAAATGGGCCGGCTATAGATCCAGACACGAGGATCCCCATTCCGTAATTGGGACGCTCAGGGGTCATATCCGGACCTCAAGCTCCCAATTACGAGAGGGGTCAGTACCCGGCTCCGAGTTTTCGCAGAAGACGCGACCGCAACAAGAGACTGACCAAAGCGCCGAAGACGAATCCGCCCGCGTGGGCCTCCCAGGCCACCCCGGTCTGGACCGCTACGAACTGGAGGACGAACCAGATCACCAAGAAGATGGCTGCCGGAACCGGGACCAGAAACCACCCAACGAATGAGAGCACCCGATGACTGGGGAATAGGACCGCGTACGCGCCAAGGGCCACGGCGATCGCGCCCGAGGCCCCGACTAGGGGAACGGTGGCATCCTGATTGAGGGCGATGTAGGCGCCGGTGGCCGCCAGACCCCCGGTCAAATAGAGGAGGAGATAGCCGACGTGGCCGTACGCCTCCTCGACGTTGTTCCCGAAGATCCAGAGGAACCACATATTGAACAAGACATGGGCGACGCTGCCGTGGAGGAACATCGAAGTGAACAGAGCAAGGATCACGTTCTTGTTGGGGAAGATCGGCGACTGAGCGCCGGGTAGGCAGACGTCGCCGACGATCTCTTCGACCCCGAGCGGAGCACCGGTGGTGACCTCACAGGCGATGGCCGCCCGCTCGTAGATCAACTCCTCCTGATCCTCGACGCTGCCCCCCGACTGGACCAAGAAGAAAACCGCGATGTTGACCGCGATCAACGCCAAGGTCACCACTGGGGTGATCCGGGTCGGATTGATATCGCGTAATGGGAACACCTGGCCTCCGAATCGAGCTCGGCGAGACTAGGCCGGACGACCTAGGGTCCACAAGAATTACTGATGCCGCCTGGCTTTTTTGCTGACTAGTCAGCTTGAGGCAATTGGCAAGTACCCCTCAGGGCAGCCCTTCCGCGGTCCGATGGTCTTTGTAGTGGAAATAGCAGGCCCCCATTGGAGAAAGAACGGACATCCGTTCCGCGGACGCCTAGAGAACGCGGGCGCCTTCCATCTCCTCCGCGCCTTGCTCTTGATCGTCGTTGCCGGGGGCGGCCTCTACTTCGCGAGTTCGGCACAGGCCGCGTCTATCACGTGGGTAGGTCTTGGCAGTACCAACAACTGGTCCGAAGGCGCCAACTGGTCGACAGGCGTGGCGCCCAGCTCCATTGATATAGCGATTTTCAATGCGACCTCGAGCAAGGACGCCACCATCAATACCGCCATCAACGTCGGCGGTATCCAGATCGACACCGGCTACACGGGCACGGTCACGCAGGCCTCGGTAACGACAACCGTGGGCTCTTCCGGGTTCGACCAGGCGGGCGGGACCTTCGTCGGGAGTAGCTCGGCCATCACAGTCAACGGTGCCTTGATCCTCAGCGGCGGGAGCTTCACGAGCACGGTCGGGACCCTCTCGGTCTCGGGAGCCTTCACGCATGGCGGAGGAACCTTCGCCCCCAACGGCGGGACCGTCACCTTTACCGGCAGTGCCGCCACCGTCGACGTCCCGGGAACAGAGACGTTCAACAACCTGAGGTTCGCGCCTACGACCGCCGGCGCGGTGAAGACCATAACCGCCGGCACCACGCTCATTGCGCAAGGCACGCTCACACTAACGGAGGGTGCGATCAACACCGGGACGGTGGCGGCTCGGGGCGACATCAGCCAGGCGTCCACCTTCGACGGTGGGACCGGCTTCCTCACCATCGACGGGACCGGAGCCCAAACCTTCACCGGTGCCGCCACCACCGGAGCCGGCGCGTTGCCCAATCTCGACATCGCCAAACCATCAGGCACCCTCACCCTGACCGGCACCATCCGCACCGGTCGTAACTGGACTGTCACCTCCGGCACCATCAACCCCACCACCTCCACCGTCGTCTACGCCGGCACCCTCACCATCACCGGCAGCCACACCCTGA
>JALYNX010000121.1 GCA_030772935.1 Actinomycetota bacterium
CGCTTCGCTCGGGCGGTCCCCCCTTCGGAAAGGGGGGACAACATTGTCCCCCTGCGGAGCGGGGGGACCGTCCGACCGTAGGTCGGGCGAGGGGGGACAACCGCCAAGAGGGTTGCCGCCTTTGGAAAGGGGACAACAGCAACAGGGAGGCAGACCTCTCCTAGCATCGGCGTCGTGACCACCGTTGCCGATGTCCTCGCCTCTCTCGCCGGGACGATCCGCCCCGAAACCGCGGCCTTGTGGGACCCGGTGGGGCTCCAGATCGGCGACCCCCAGGGCGAAGTCGCCTTGATTGGGGTCTGTCACGAGGTGACCGACGACGTGGTGCAGGCCATCGAGGCGACCCCCGTCGACCTGCTCATCACCTATCACCCGCTTCTGTTCGCACCGGTAAACCGACTGCTCGATGGTCGCTCCCCGGTGGCTCGTGCGATGCGGCTGCTGCGGATCGGCATCAACGTCGTGGTCACGCACACCGATTTCGACGCCGCCCCGGGAGGCGCCGCCGATTCGCTGGCAGACGCTTTGGGGCTCGCCGACACGGTCCCGTTCGGTGCCGACGAGTACGAGGGACTGCCCGACATCGGGCGGGTTGGCGCCTATCGGGGGAGTCTCGGCGACCTGGCCCAGCTGGTAGCCGCGACCCTGGGATCAGCTTCACAGCGGGTCTCCGGCGACACCTCCGGGCTAGTGGAACGGGTGGCGGTGGTGCCCGGTTCGGGCTCAAGCCTGATCGACCAGGCTGGCGAGCTCGCCGACGTCTTGATCACCGGCGATGTTGGTCATCACAAGGCGGTGGCCGCCATGGATGCCGGATTGTCCGTTATCGACCCGGGGCACATTGCCACCGAACGACCCGGGATGGCCTCGCTGGTGGCGATGACACGCTATCTCGCAGGTGTCGATGTGGTCGATCTGACCCATCTCGACCCACAGACTTGGGTTTGAGCCACCACTACCCTCCCGCATTCATGGAGATCACGAGCCTTTCCGACCTGCTCGATGTCCAGGACTTGGATCTCCAGATCGACCGCCTCCTCGACCGGCGCAAATCCCTTCCCGAGCTCGACGCCTACAAGGCGGCGCACGAGAAGCAGCAGACGTTGGAGAACGAGTTGCTCGAGGCGTCCGCCGTCCTCAAGACCCTCGAACTCGACTTCGACAAGCACGAGGGCGAGTTGGGGATCCTCGAAAGCAAGCTGACCGAGCATGAGACCCGGCTCTATGCGGGGGGGATGAGCGCCCGGGAAACCGAGTACATGCGTCTCGAGGTGCAAAGTCTCAAAGGGCAACGCTCGGCGATGGAGGAGCGAGTCCTGACGTTGCTGGAAGACCTCGATCCCGCCCGCGAAACCGTTCAGAAGCTCACCGCCGAACGCGAAACGGTGTTGGCGGAAAAGGAAGCCCTGGAAAAGGTCATCAAGGCGGAGTGGAAGCAGATCGACGCCGAGCTGGCACGCAAGGAAGAGCGCAAGAAGGAGGCCATCGTCCCGATCCCGCCCGATCTCCTCGAGATGTACGAGAAGCTCCGTCTGTCGAAGGAGGGGGTGGCGATCGGGCGATTCGAGCACGGGGTTTGCGGCGGATGTCATATGGCGCTGTCAGCTGCCGAATCGGCCGAGGCACTCGACGCCGAGATCCCACGGTGTGTCCACTGCCGTCGGATCCTGGTTCCTTGAGCGATGCTCTTCTGGCACGCGGGGGCAACCCTGTGGCTGTTCCGCTGGATCTTTCAAGACCCCAAGGTGGATGTGAGATTTCTTCTCGTCGGGGCCGTGCTTCCCGATCTGGCCGACCTCACCCTTGGAACTCTCGTCTTCCCCGACCGCTTCTCGACCGGGGAGCTCTACTTCCACAGCCTGCTGTTGCCGAGTCTGTACATGGTTGGGGTGTTGCTGACGACGAGACGGGGCCGAAGCCGTCGTGCCTTCATGGCGGTGGGCGTGGGATGGTTGTTTCACCTGCTCCTCGATGGGATGTGGACCGACCCCGAAGTCCTGTTCTGGCCCTTCTTCGGGTGGGAGGCCACCCTCGGGATTGTCCCGTATTGGCCATCTGCATGGGCCCGGGCCTTGAGTGACCCATGGCGTTGGGTCCTCGACGCGATTGGGTTGGGCTATCTGGTGTGGCTGTGGTTCGCCGCCGGTCTCACCGGCCGGGAACGACGGCTGACCCTCTACCGCACTGGGCGGATCCCCGACTTGGTTGCCGAGGATGCCTAAGCGGGCCGCCCTCATGGCGCTTCTGGTGGCGGTTCTCGCCTGTGGAGGCGGAGGAAACACCGAGACTTCGATCACCCGGGGGCCGGGCGCCGAATCGGCAGTCGCTGCGGTGGAGACTCTCTCCGACCTGTTG
>JALYNX010000122.1 GCA_030772935.1 Actinomycetota bacterium
AGGGGGGACCGGCGTAGCGACAGCTACGCCGAGGGGGGTTAGCCCAGTCGGCTTCCCCGGGGGACAGAGACCTGGCGGGCCTTCCGAACCCAGGAAAACCCTTAGCCACCTGTCATCCGGCGTTTAGCCTGCCCAGGTCGACCGACTTGGAGGCACTTGACCAACGAAGCCGAGACCGCTGCTGCATCGAAGCGTGTGATGATCGCCCTCGTAGTCCTTTTCGTCGTCTTGGTCGCCCTCTGGGCGACAGCGAGCATCGACATCATCGTCGGCACCGACCAGGACACTTCGGCCCGTCTGCTTCGCTTCTAAGTCAATCGACCTTCAGGCTCGGGCGAGGCGGACGATCGTTTCGACACAGCGTTCGACGTCCTCAGTGGTGGTCTTGAAGGAGGAGACCGAGATCCTCATCGCTGTCCGTCCCTGCCAGACCGTGGGCCCGGCGAACATCGTGCCCTCCTCCTGTATCGCTTTGACTACGCGGTTGGTCTCCTCGGGCTCGCCATAACTGACCAGGACCTGGTTGAGGACCACGTCGTTGAGGATTTCGAAGCCGGCTTCCGTGAGACGACGTGCAAACAGCTGAGCCAGTTCCACTGTCCGTTCCACCAGCTCGACGAGACCGGATCGACCCAACGTCTTGAGGACGGCCCATGTTGGAATTCCGCGAGCACGTCGCGACATCTCAGGCGTGAAGAAGTACGGGTCCTGACCGCCACCGATGAGATACGCGGCGGAGACGTTCATCTCGCGCGCCAGGGCCTCGGGGTTTCTCACCAGGGCGACCCCGGCGTCATAGGGCACGTTCAGGTACTTGTGGGCGTCGGTGGCCCATGAGTCGGCGAGCTCCTGGCCGGCAGCGAGAGGGGCGAGCTTGGGCGAGACCGCTGCCCAAAAGCCAAATGCGCCGTCGACATGGACCCAGGCGCCCATCTCCTTCGCCGCTGGGACTATCTCAGACATGGGATCGAAGGCGCCAGTGTTGACGTTGCCTGCCTGGACGCAGACGATGGCGGGCGGCTCGAACCTCGGGAAGGCGTCGGCGCGCATCCGACCCTGGTTGTCGACCGGGACCCGGATCACCCGCTCCCGACCCAGGCCCACGATTCCCAACGCCTTGATCAACGAAGGGTGGACCTCGTCTCCCACCACGACTGTTACCTCGGGTGCACCGAACAGGCCCCGGGCAACCGAATCCCAACCCACCTCGGAGAGCACCTGGGACCGTGCCGCGGACAGCGTCGTGACGTGCGCCACCGTGGTCCCGGTCACGAACGCACCCCAAGTCGTCTCCGGCAATCCGCTGGCTTCGATGATCCAGCGCAACGCACTTGCCTCGAGCGCCACCGAGCCAGGTGTTGCCTCGGCCGAGGCAGAGTTCTGATCCCAAGCCGCGGTCAGCCAGTCGGCGGCCAACCCCACCGGATAGACGCCACCGATGACCCAGCCAAAGAATCGGGGCGATCCCATTCCCATGGTCGCCGCAGGCACCAGCCGGTCCATGAGGGCAATTGTCTCTTCGGGGGCGGTGGGGCCTTCGGGAAACGGCCCGCCCAGCGGGCTCAGGTCGACGTCATCCGGTCGGACCGGCGACTCGTCGAGTTGCTTCAAGTAGGCGATGGCACGCTCGGCGGTCGAGCGGAGAAGATCATCCATAGGACCCACCCTACGCCCTGACCTAGGTCTCGTCCCAGCTCTCAGCCGGCGCGGCGTTTTCGTGTTCCCCGGCGATTCGGGCTACGTAGGCAGCCGCTTCGCTGCGACGGCTCATACCCATCTTGGCGAGGAGGTTCGAGACGTAATTCTTGACGGTCTTCTCGGCGAGAAACATCTCCTCGGCGATCTGCCGGTTGGTCATGCCGCCAGCAATGTGCTCGACGATTGTCCTCTCCTGTTTTGAGAGCTTGGCGAGCAGGGGATCGTCCTTGGGCCCAGTTCGAAGACGCTCGAACAGCCGCTCGGTCATCTCCGGGTCGAGCAGCGACTCCCCGGCGCCGACCTTGCGGATGCTCTCGACGAGGTCGGTCGCCTTCACCCGTTTCAGCACGTAACCCGACGCCCCGGCGAGGATCGCCGCCATCAGAGCCTCTTCATCGGCGAAGGAGGTCAGCATCAGCACCTTCACCTCGGGAAAGCGCGAACGGATGTCACGGCATGCCTCAACACCGCTGCGATCTGGGAGCCGCACATCGAGGACTACAACATCAGGCTGGTCGAAGCCGACCCGTCTCAGCCCTTCGTCGGCGCTCCCAGCCTCACCCACCACTTCCATGTCCTGCTGGGCGTCGATAAGGCCCTTGAGCCCGGCGCGGACCACTTCATGGTCGTCCACCAGCAATACCCGCAGCTTCGGCATCAGCCTGACGCTAGCTCTGGGTAACGTCTTTGAGGATGCCGCAGCGTGAGTTCATCGCCCGCCTGCCGGCCCTGATCGAGGCTGCGACTTCGGTTATGGAGGCAGGGGACCTCCAGCAGCTCTTGCGACGCCTCGTCTCGGAGGCCCGTGTGGTCACAGGTGCACCCTACGTAGCCCTGGGCGTCATCGGGGAGCACGGCGTCCTGGTCGAGTTCATCCACGAGGGCATGCCGCCCGAAACCGTGACGGCGATAGGAACCCTCCCCAAGGGGCTCGGAGTGCTGGGAACGGTGGTCAGGGAAAAGAAGACCATCCGTCTCGACTCGATCGGGGACCACCCCGACTCGTACGGATTCCCGCCGAATCACCCGCCGATGGGCTCTTTCCTGGGCGTGCCCGTGGTGGCTGGTGGAAAGGCGTTCGGGAATCTCTACCTATCAGACAAGGAGGGAGGGTTCACCGACTCCGACGTGGTCACGATCGAGGCCCTGAGTCGGATCGCCGGGTCGGCGCTGACGACGGCTCGCCTTCACGAGCGGTTGCGCAGCGTGGCCGTGGTCGAAGATCGGGAGCGTATCGCCCGCGACCTTCATGACTCTGTGATCCAAGATCTGTTCGCCGTGGGCCTTGGTCTTCAAGGCATGTCGGGGAAGGTGACCGATGAGGCCGCGGCGGTCACCTTGGAGAGCTCGGTGGATCGTCTCGATGCGGCAGTTGAAACACTGCGGAGTTACGTATTCAAATTGCGTTCCGGCCCCCAGCAAGCCTCGGGGCTCGACGATCGGCTCCAGGAGCTGGTGTCGAGAATGGGCTCGGCTTACCCGAGCGAGGTTCGCCTCGAATTGGCGATCGCGCAGACCGGAGATCACGGGCTCGATGATGACATCTTGCGCTTGGTGAGCGAGGCACTGAGCAATGCGCTTCGTCATTCCGGAGCGGCCCATGTCAAGGTGGTGGTCGAATCAGATGCCACCGGGTGGCGCCTGAGGGTCCAGGACGATGGAGTCGGTTTTGACACCGACCAGGTG
>JALYNX010000123.1 GCA_030772935.1 Actinomycetota bacterium
CCCTCATGGTGACCACGTCGCCCAGCACTGATATGAACTCGACGTTGCAACCGGTATCGAACCCGGCTTGTTGAGCGACAATGGGCCCCACTGCTCGGACATCGATCTCGGCCGGGTCCTCCACCACCCGCACCGCATGCGGGTTCCCGAGGTCGACGAGGTGGTAGGCGTGACCCTCGATCTTCTCCTCACCCTCGAGCAATGGGGTGCCCATCTCCGCTTCCAATAAATCGCCAAGGACCCGGACCCGACGCAGGCCCACCGGGGTGTCGATGCCGAACTCGTCCTCGTTCACCCAGCCCTTGTCCCTCGCATAGCGACCAACGCATCGCAAGCCATTGCCGCACATCTCGGCAGGGCTTCCGTCGGCGTTCCAGTAATCCATGGCGATCGGAGTCCCCCGGGTCAAGACCAGGACACCGTCGGCTCCCACCCCGCGTCGCCGATCACAGATCTGGGTCACCTCTTCGACTGTGAACCGGGCCGGGCCCTCGATGACGACGAAGTCGTTGCCGAAACCTTGCATCTTGGTGAATTCGACACTGCTCAACTGATCGCCTCCAGGACACGTTCAACTCGATCCTCGACGTCGTCCAACCAGGGTATCCAACGAATCCTGGGGTCATGCTGAAACCAGGTTCGCTGCCTCCTCGCCATCTTTCTCGTGTTGCGCGCCGCACGCTCGAACGCCTCGTCGATCGAGGACCTTCCGTCGAGGGCGTCGAGGACCTCGCTGTAGCCGACGGCGTTGCGCGCCGTCCTTCCCAGGTGTGGTTGGAGCCCGATCACTTCTTCCACGAGCCCGCCTGATCGCATCTCGTCCAATCTCGCCTCGACCCGTTGCTCCAGCGCCGACCCCGGATCCACGCCTACCGCGGTGAACTCAATTTCGGGCACGTAGCGGCGGACGTCCTCTGCCTCCGCCTTCAAAGCGCGTTGACTCGGCGTCTCGCCGGTGAGACGCCAGATCTCGACTGCTCGGATCACCCGGCGGGGGTTGGCCATGTCGACGTGTCGGTCGGCTTCGGGGTCGACACTACGCAATTCGGCTGCCACCTCTTCGGCCGGGAGCTCTTCCAAAGCCCGGCGAAGCTCCGGGTCGGTGGGGGCAAAGCTCATCGGGTCCACCAGGGATCGGAAATGGAGCCCGGAACCTCCGGTGATCAGCATCGGGACCTCGGACGCATCGAGGATCTCCCGCCCGAGACGTCGAAACTCGGCCACCGAAAACTCGGTGTCGGGCCCGGTCACATCGATCATGTGGTGGGGGACGCCTCTGCGCTCGAGCAGATTCGGCTTGGCGGTGCCGATATCCATCCCCACGTAGACCTGCATGGAGTCGACCGAGATGATCTCTGCGCCAAGTCGCTCGGCCGCTTGGACCGCCACCTCGGTCTTGCCTGCCGCGGTGGGCCCGAGCAGAGCCAGAACCCTGGTCAGACCGGTCTCCCCAGCAGATGATGGGGTTTCGACGCGACCACCTCCACATCGAAAAAGGTGCCCGATCGATGGCTGCCCTCGACGTGGACCAGCTTCCCGGTTCGGGTTCTAGTAGTCGCCACGTTGAGATCCCGCTTTGACGGCCCCTCGCTCAGCACCTCGACCCTTCGACCCACCATCTCCCGGTTGCGCCGGTGTGAGATCCGGTCCTGGACTTCGACAAGACGTGCGAAACGCTCCTTGATCACCGCGTCTGGCACGAAGTCTGCGGTCATGTCGGCGGCCCTGGTGCCGGGGCGAGGCGAGAAGATGAACATGAAGGCGGAATCGAAGTCCGCCTCCTCGAGCACATCGAGTGTCGACTGGAATTCCTCATCGGTCTCGCCGGGGAAGCCGACGATCACGTCCGTTGATACCGCCAATCCGGGGATGGTCTCCCGAGCCATCGCCAGGCGGTCCAGGTACTTGCGCCGGGTGTAGCCACGATGCATCGAGGCCAGGATGCGATCGGATCCCGACTGCAAGGGGAAGTGAAGATGCTCACACACCGCCTCGGTCTCGGCCATCGCCAGCGCAACTTCCTCCCGGAAGTCGTTTGGGTGCGGGCTGGTGAAGCGAACCCTCCTGATCCCCTCCACATCTCCGACCCGACGCAGGAGCTCGGCGAAGATCGGGCGGCGGCGGCCGTCAAGAGCCAGATCTCGGCCATAGGTGTCGACGTTCTGACCGAGCAAGGTGACTTCGACCACGCCTTCGGAGGCAAGACGCTCGACTTCACGCACAATGTCGCCCGGCCGCCGCGAGACCTCGACCCCACGCACCGAGGGGACGATGCAGAAGGTGCAGGTGTTGTTGCACCCGACCTGGATGGTCACCCACGCCGAATGCTCCAGCTCCCGTTTCACAGGGAGCGAAGATGGCATGGCCTGTAGCTCGTCGACCACCTCGGTGATCGGGCCCCATTGCTCGGCGTGGTCGATGAGATCGAGGACCCGGTCCAGGTTGTGGGTGCCCATCACCACATCCACCCAGGGAGCGCGCTCTCGCACCAATTGGCGCTCTTTCTGTGCGGCGCAACCTCCTACCACCAACAGCATCCCGGGGTTGAGGTCCTTGATCGCCTTCATCTGCCCGAGGTTCCCATACATCCGGTTGTCGGCGTTCTCCCGAATTGTGCAGGTGTTGATGTAGACCACGTCGGCAGTCTCGAAACCGTCCGTCGCAATCATCCCGTCGACCTCGAAGAGACCCGCGATTCGCTCGGAGTCGTGCTCGTTCATCTGACACCCGAAGGTGCGGATGAAGTAATGCTTGCCCAGGCGCGTCGGCTGGCGCCGGACTGGTTCGCGCAAGGTCGGACTCGGAAGGAGGACGCTCTGGGTCATGTGCTGCCTCAGCGTGCGAAGTCGGTGGCCCGGAACTCCCGAATCACGGTCACTTGGATCTGGCCCGGATACTGGAGGTCCTCCTCCAGCTTACGGGCGATCCGTCGCGAAAGCTCCCGAGCCTCGAGGTCGCCGACCTCGCCCGGATCCACGACCACCCTGACCTCACGCCCGGCCTGAAGGGCGAAGACATGGTCGACACCGGGGAACTCCAAAGCCAGGGTCTCCAGACGCTCCAAACGCTTGACGTAGCCCTCGAGCGTCTCACGACGCGCCCCTGGTCGGGCTGCCGATACCGCATCGGCCGCCTGGACGATCACTGCCAGGATGGTCCGCGGCTCCACCTCGTTGTGGTGAGCCTCGATGCCGTGGACAACCGCCGGGTCCTCGTCGAAGCGACGAGCGATCTCGGCGCCGATCAGAGCGTGTGAGCCCTCGACTTCGTGGGTGACTGCCTTGCCGATGTCATGGAGTAGGGCGGCCCGCTTCACAGGTGCCGGATCGATGCCCAACTCGGAGGCGAGCATCGAAGCGATGTGGGCCGTCTCCACGAGATGGTTGAGCACGTTCTGGCCATACGACGTCCGGTACTTGAGACGTCCCATCAATGTCACAAGTTCGGCGTGCATCCTCGAGACCCCGGCTTCCACCAGCGCCCATTCGCCGGCGTCACGGACACTCTGTTCGACCTCGGCCCGTGCCTTCTCGTAAGCCTCTTCGATCGAAGCTGGGTGAATGCGGCCATCGGCCACCAGCTTCTCGACGGTGATCCGGGCCACCTCACGACGGACCGGGTCGAAGGAGGAAACCGACACTGCTTCAGGTGTGTCATCGACGATCAGGTTGGTGCCGGTGACCGACTCGAGGTGACGGATGTTGCGACCTTCACGACCGATGATCCGACCCTTCATGTCATCAGAAGGGAGAGCGATGACCGAAACGGTGGTCTCGGTTACCACCTCGGAGGCGAGTCGCTGAATGGCAGTGGCCAGGATCCTCCGGGCCCGCCGGTCAGCCTCCTCACGAGCCTTTATCTCCAGGTCACGGACCACGATCATCGCTTCACGTCGTGCCTCATCCTCGACCTGGGCCAACATCTCAGTCTTGGCGGCACTGACGTCGATTCCGGACAGCTGTTCGAGCCGGGACCTGGCCTCTTCCTTGAGATGCTCCACCTGACCTCGCGACTCGTTCAGCTCCTCCTCGCGGTCGATGAGCATCTTCTCGCGTTGTGCCAGGTTGGAGGCACGCTGATCGAGCGTCTCCTCACGTTGAGCCAGCCGAGACTCGAGGTTCGACGCCTCGAGACGCCGATGCTCGAGATTGGCCTCTTCCCGCTCCCGGTAGGTCTCGGCCTTGGCTCTGCCCTCCTCCTCGGCTTTGACGAGAATTCGTTGGGCATCGAGACGCGCCGACGTCATCACATCCTCGGCCGATACCCCATCCTTTTCCCGACGTCGGGTTACGGCGAGACGGGCCAGGAGGTATCCGAAGCCGAGTCCGATGGCGAGCCCCAGGACACTCAGTCCTATCGCCAGGGGGTTGTCCATTGGTGGTCCTTCCCCCGGGGATGGAAACAGACGTGCCGAGCCCTAAGGCTCGGCA
>JALYNX010000124.1 GCA_030772935.1 Actinomycetota bacterium
ACGTGACGGATGAAGAGGTCACGGCTCGAGTCATGGAAAGCCTGGAACGAAGACCTGACCTCCTGTTTGTCCAGCTCAACGGGCCGGACACTGCGGCGCACATCTACGGGCCCGATTCCGACGAGGCACTCGATTCCTATCGTTCCCTCGATCGTTGTCTTGCCGTGATCGACACGGGGATGCGGCCCCATTGGGACGAGGATGTTCTTCTCGTCACCTCCGACCACGACCAGGAAACTGTGGATCCCTCCCAACGCATCGACCTTCGGGAGCTGGCCCTCCAGGCTGAGGTCGATGTCACGGTGGTCCACGAGGGAACGGGCGCCATGCTCGTAGGCCCCGGCTCGTGGCAATCCGATTGGTTCGAGGGGGTGTCTGGCGTCGATCGCTCCGAGCTGATCGGGGAAGGCGTTCGTCTGGTTTTCGCCAAGCCCCGTTGGTGGTTCGCTGAGCCGTCGACCCCTGACTTCTGCGGGGCTCATGGGGGATTGCGCACCAGATCCATAGTGGCGGTGGCGGCAGGTGGCCGGGAGGCGATTTCGGCCATCCTCCCCGGGCTCCAGAAAACGCAATTCGGGGCAGAGGATTGGTTTGATGTCGTCCAGATGGCGCGCTCCGTCTACGGGCCTGTCAGTGGCAGTCGCCTCCACAGGGACGTCCCCCAGTCTGTGGTTTCTGGGGGACGCCCTGCAGGGCAGACCTGGTCTAAGCCTCAGCCGCCGTAGGAGTAGTCGGCACGGGATGTCCCCGCAGTGGCCTCCGGCCCGCCGATCATCGCTCCATCGGCGCCCACCACAAACCAAACGTCACTGAACGCCTGTCCGGTGGTGTCCCCGGGAGCCTCGTCGGGGGTGTACAGGTAGAGGGGTTGGCCACTCACCGTCAGCTGCTCGGTGCCGTCGGTCCGGGTCGTGGCGCCGAACATCGAACCGTCCAAGTCCGAGCTGATGGGCGCATCAGCGGGGACCGGCGGCCAGAGATCCTCACATTGGTCGTAACAGGTGCTCTCGCCGGCGGTGTCATTGGTGAAGACGTAGACGGTCATGCCGTCGGGGTCGACAAGGATGGTCCCCAGGTCGGTTGATGCCGTGGTGACACCATCGGCGGCCGCAGCGGTTCCGTCAGTGCCGGCATCGGTTCCGTCAGTGCCGCCATCGGCGTCGTCACCGCAGGCCGTGAGTGCCAGCATTCCTACGAGCACCAGTGAAAAGATGCTTCGTTTCATTGTGATCCTCCAGATCGTTGTCCCGTCATTACGGCTCGAAGACACGTGCGGTTCGCGACCTGGCACAATTCGGCCGTGGACCCTGAGGTATTGCAACGGTTCCGGATCGGGGACGAATCCGCGGTCAAGGCTGTCTATGACCGATTCGGTGGGCCGGTCTTCGCGCTTTCGATGAGCATCCTCAGAGATGCCGGTCTCGCCGCCGACGCCACACAGCAGACTTTCATCAAGGCCTGGCGGGCGGCCTCCACCTACGACCCCGAGCGCAGCTTCGGTCCCTGGATCTACGCCATTGCGCGCCGCACCGCGATCGATGTCTATCGGAAGCGTGCCCGCGTCGTCGTCAGCGACCAGATCGAGGTGGCCACGATCGCACCGGGGTTGGAGACCGTTTGGGAAGTGTTCGAAGTCCGATCCGCCCTCGACCAACTGCCCGACGAAGAGCGCCAGGTGATCAAACTCTCACACTTCGACGGGCTCACTCATGGTCAGATCGCCGACCAGCTCGGGATACCTATCGGGACCGTCAAGTCGAGATCACACCGCGCCCATCAGCGTCTTCTCGGGCTGCTCAAGCACTTGGAGGAGATGTGAGGGCGCGAACCGGCGACCGGCTCAGCGACGTAGAGGTTGGGTGTGATGGGATCTGAAGACATTCGCCCCAAATACCTGGCCACCGGCTCAGGTGGGAGCCCTGCCGACCATGAGCAGCTCGATCTGATTCGTGACGTCCTGGCGCAGAGCCCGACATGGGAGGAGCCACCCGCCGGGGTGGTCGAAGGGCTGTTGGCAGCCATCTCCCGGGAAGGTCACATTCCAGCGTCGGAGCCGGAGGTCGATTCGGCGCGCCGCCCGCTGCTCGTCGCCGCGGTTTCGGTTGCGGCCATCGCATTGGCCGTGTTCGGAATCATGTCGATTCTCGACGCGCCGATTGCAGAAACGGTCGTGGCGATGACCGGTACCGACTTGGCGCCATCCGCCAGCGGGATCGCCTCATTGCGACCAACTCCGTCGGGTTGGTATATCGGTCTCGACGTCAGCGGGCTGCCGGCCGCCCCGGAGGGCAGCTACTACGAGGGCTGGGTGTGGAGCGACGACGATCATGGAGTCAGCATCGGAACCTTCCACCTTCGTGACGGGGATGATGCGGTGGTGTTGTGGTCCGGGGTAAATGTGGCCGAATACCCCGTGATCTGGGTCACTCTCGAGGATGAAAGCGAAGGCCCCGAGGCCTCGGATCAGCTTGTGATGACGGGTCGCGCCGAGGAGTTGGCCGCGGGCTAGCGGCGCTCAATCAGGGTGACGGAGGACGACCTTTCCGGTCTGCTCACCTGAGTCGAGATAGGCGAGCGCCTGCGGCAGCTCCTCGAAGTCGAACATCCTTCCCACGGGAGCTTTGGCCCGGGACGAGCCGATCCACTCGGTGGCTCGGGCAAACTGGGCATGGGTCCCCATCGACGACCCGATCAGCTCCAACTGACGGAAGAAGAGATGGGGGATGGTGAGCTCCATCTTGGGCCCGCTGGTCGATCCGCAGATCGCGATCCGGCCCCCACGTTTCGCCGCCCGCATCGATTGGCGCAGCGTCGCCGGGCCTACGTTCTCGATCACTATGTCGGCTCCGCCCTCCTCGCCCATCTGCGTCCCGAACTCGTCCGCCGAATCGAAGCCCCCCGCCGCACCCTGTTCCAGCGCCCAAACGATCTTCTCGGGGGATCGAGACGTCACGAATACCCGGGCTCCCATCGCCAGGGCCAAGTGGAGGGCGGCCGCGGAGACACCCCCGCCCACACCCACCACCAGGACGGTCTCCCCGCGTCGCAGCCGGGCCCGCTCCAACATTCGCAGGGCCGTGGCCGACACCAGCCCGAACGATCCGGCCACCTCCCATGACATTGCTACCGGCTTGCGCACCGCGTTGATGGTGGGGATCACCAGCTGCTCGGCGAAGGTTCCCGGCCGGTGCTCACCAAGGATCTGGAACGACTCGCAGTAGACGATGTCGTCGTTGCGGCAAGCGGTGCACTGCCCACACGAGAACGAAGGGTCGATGATGATCTCGTCGCCCAACTCGAAGCCCGCCGTGCCCTCACCGACGGCGTCCACCACCCCCGCCGCGTCGGCGCCACCGGTGTGAGGCAGGTGCTTCGGCGCCGGCAGCCCCTGTGAGAGCCAGAGATCGAGATGGTTCAAGGCCGAAAACTTGATCTTGATCCGGACCTGTCCCGGCCCGGGCTGGGGCTCTTCGACATCGTTGAGCTGATACGAGTCGGGTCCGCTGGTCTCGGATAGCTGCCAGGCCTTCATCGAGCCGAGGGTAGCCTCGCGCCGTTGCTCGTCGAGGAGAGCTGATTGGCCGCGCCAATGCCCGATGACCGCCAGGTTCACACCACATCTCTCAAGGTGCGGTTCTACGAGCTCGACCCTTACGACCACGTCAACCACACCAACTACTTCTCCTACTTCGAGACCGCACGCATCGAGTACCTCACCGATCTGGGGTGGGGTCTCGACTACCTCAAGGCCCAGGGTTGGCAACTGGTCGTGGTCGAGGTGCATGCCCGGTTCTTGGCAGCCGCCCGCTACGGGGAGGAGCTGACGATTCACACCTGGATCGAGGAAGCGGGCAGGGTCAGGTCGAAATGGCGTCAGACCATGCTGCGTGGCGAAGAGGAGGTGGCCCGGCTTGCGGTCGATGCCGCTTTCACCGACCTCGAAGGCAAGCCGCGCCGGATCCCGGCTCAGTTCGTCGAGGGGATGAGGAAGCTGCGAGGAGCTGAGTAGACCCCCAGCTGGTTGTCCCCCTGCGGAGCGGGGGGACCGGCCGACCGGAGGTCGGGCGAGGGGGGTATGCGCTGCCTACCCGAGGAATTCGGTCACCCATTTGTCGGCCGGGGCGGCCAGGATCTGCTCCGGGGTGCCGGTTTGGACGATGGTGCCCTCCCGCATGAGGGCCAATCGGTTGGAGAGCAATGCCGCCTCCTCACGATCGTGGGTCACAATCAACGCGGTGACCTTGCGCTCGGTCAGCAGGGTTCGAGTCTCCACGACCAGACGTTCCCGGAGGTGACGGTCCAGCGATCCCAGCGGTTCGTCGAGCATCACCAACCTGGGCCGGGGAGCCAGAGTGCGGGCGAGCGCGACCCGTTGCCTCTCTCCGCCAGAGAGGTCGTCGATACGACGGTCTTCGAACCCGCCGAGGCCCACCCAATCGAGGGCGGCACTGACCTCCGGTCTCACCTGATCGGGAGCGGTGCCGACCATCCGCAGCCCGAAACCCACGTTCCCGGCCACGTCCAGATGCGGGAAGAGGGCAAAGCCCTGGAACATCAGCCCGAATCCGCGCTGATGCACCGGGACGTCGGTCACGCTGGCGCCGTCCCACTTGATCTCGCCACTGGCGATGGGCACCAGGCCGGCGACCGCTCGAAGCAGAGTGGTCTTTCCGGACCCGGAAGGCCCGAGCACGGCCACGATCTCCCCGTCGGCCACAGTGAGCGAAGCGTCGTGGAGGATCACCTTGCTGTCCAGAGTCACACCGAGATGTTCGACGGAGAGCATCAGAAGCGGCCGATCTCGCCGGCCCGGGCCCGATCTATCCAGAGCACGACGCCGGCGGTGACGGCGGCGAGGACCACGGACAGAGCCATTGCCATCCCGAACGAAGCGGGGCCAGGTCGGGAGAGAAGCCTGAAGATCATCACCGGGACTGTTGACGTATTGGGTCGGGCGATGAACGAAGTCGCCCCGAATTCACCGAGCGAAACCACGAAGGCGAAACCGGCGCCGACCAAGCCCGCTCGGGCGACGATCGGAAGATCGATCTCGCGCCATACCCGCCCCGGTGACGCTCCCAGGACCGCAGCCGCCTCCCTGATCTCGTGAGGCACCGATCGCAGCGTGGGCACGGTCGAGCGGACTACGAAGGGGATCGCCACCAGGGCGTGGGCGATCGGGATCAGCCAGAAACTCGCACGGAGGTCGACCGGCCAACCGAGGGCAATGATGAAACCGAAGCCGATCGTCACCGCCGATGTGCCCAAGGGCAGCATCAAAGTCAGATCGAACCAGCGCGACAATCGACCGTCTCGCCCGGTGATGACCGCCGCCGCCATCAAGCCGATCGCGGTGGCCAGCGCCATCGCGATCACTGCGAACAGCATGCTGTTGCCGACCGACGCGATCGGTGTCCCCACCACCCGATCCGATTCGAAGAGGGCGCGATAGGAGTCGGTTCCCAAGGACCGGCCGACCAGGATCCCAAGCGGGATGGCCAGAGCTATGAGAGTCGTGGCCACCGACCCAATGGCCGCCAAGCGGGTGACGCCGACCGGTCGCACCCGATCTCGGTCCGACCGCAACGCCCAGGTGGCGGTGTGCCGCTCCTGGAATCGCGAGTAGGCGTAGAGCGCGGTGGTGACTCCCACCAGTTGCACCATTGCGAGGACCGCGGCAAGGGGCAGGTCGAACAGATCCACCGCCTGTCGATAGATCTCGACCTCGAGCGTGGCGTACTGGTACCCGCCGAGGATCAGCACCACGCCGAACGAAGTGAAGGTGAAGAGGAACACGATCGAAGCCGCGGCGGCAATCGCCGGGCGGAGTAGGGGGAGCGTGACACTTCGGAACACGTTCCAAGTGCTGGCGCCCAACACTCTCGCCGCGTCGTGCAGGTTGGGATCGAGGCGACTCCAGAGCGTCCCCACGGTTCGTACCACCACTGCGACGTTGAAGAAGATGTGGGCGGCGAGGATGGCGACAATCGAGTCGCGCCACCCGAGCGCAACGAAGGCGGTCCCCACCACCACCGTGGGAAGCACGAATGGCACTGTGACCAGCGCCGTTGCGATTCGACGACCTCGGAATTCGAAGTTGGAGACCGCCCAGGTCATCGGGGCAGCTACCAGCAGAGTCAGGACCGTCGACAGGCCGGCCTGCCAAAGGGTGAACCAGCCCACTTTGAACAGCCTGGCCTCCACCCCCGTCGACCTGATGTCCAACTCGGAAAAGCCGAGCGTCAGGATCCGCGCCAGGGGGTAGACGAAGAAGTATCCGATGAAGAGCACCGGGACTGCGGCCACCAGCACCCATCCCCATCTCACCCGGCTCATCAGCCCTCCATCACCGACACCCAGGCGTCGATCCATCGCTCCCGGTTCTCGGCGATGACGTCGGGATCGAGTTGGGCAGGGGATTCGGGGAGCGTGGTGTGCTCGATGAACTCCAGTGGCAGACTTGCGTCGCTATTGGCTGGGAACACAAACCAGGTGAGTGGGATCGACTCTTGGAAATCGACGGAGAGCATGAAGTCGATCAAATCGCCGGCGGCTTGTGGATACGCAGTCCCTTCCAGGATCCCGGCGTACTCCACCTGCCGATAGCAACCTGCCTCGATTACCCCGGTCGGGGCCTCATCCAGAGGCTCGGGGGCGAAGATGACCTCGGCGGGCGGCGACGAGGCGTAGGAGACCACCATGGCGTTCTCGCCACCGTAGGGGACGAAGTCGTTGTAATAGGCGGTGTCCCAGTCGGGTACCACCTCCACCCCGCCCGCCTTCAGATCGGCCCAGAACTCGAGCCACCCCTCCTCGCCGTACTCGACAATGGTGGCGAGCATGAAGGCGAGCCCGGGGGACGAGGTCGCCGGGTGCTCCACGGTGAGGGTCCCGGCGTAGATGGACTCCCGAAGCTGTTCCATGGTCGTCGGGACCGGGGTGTAGGTGGTTTCGAACCATGCCTTGGCGTAATTGATGCAGACGTCGCCGTAGTCGATCGGGGTCACCACGCCCTTGGCGCCTCGGAAGAGGTCTTCTGGGACGCGATCGCTCAGCTCGGATTCGTAGTCGAGGAAGATTCCCTCCCCGAGGGGGCGGGACAGGAATGTGTCGTCGACCCCGAAGATCACGTCGGCCAGCGGGTTGTCCTTGGAGAGGATGGCCTGATTGACCATGGATCCGGCGTCGCCACCCGCGATCACCTCCACCTCGATCCCGGTGGCCTCGGTGAAGGCGGCGAAGGTCTCATCGGTGACCTCGTTGGCGAACGAGTCGTGGCCGAGGAGGCGGAGCGACTCCGGGGTCTCGAGCTCGGCGTCGGCGCAGGAAACAGACACCAAGATCAAGGCCGTGAAGAGCAGGGCTCTTCGCATCTCATCAGCTCCTTCTCATATGGGAGCGATGAGGTGGGGTGTCTCCCTACGCCGGCATTACCCGGGTCAGGTTCTTCCGGTCGGGGTCTCCGCAGACCCCCTCTCAGCCCGGTGCCACCGAGCTCCCGTTTGTGACTCTGATGATAACGCAGTGGTTGGGCTCACCGCGCGGGGGTAAACCCCCCTTCGACCTCACTTCGTTCGGTCGGTCCCCCCTTGAAAGGG
>JALYNX010000125.1 GCA_030772935.1 Actinomycetota bacterium
CCAAAGCGTGAGCAGCCGCCTTCTTCATGCCCTCCGTTACCGCCCTTGCCCTCACATCTAGGGCACCCCGGAAGATGAATGGGAAACCAAGAACGTTGTTGACCTGGTTCGGATAGTCACTGCGCCCGGTGGCCATGACCACGTCGTCTCGGGCGGCTCGAGCGTCGGGGTAGGAGATCTCGGGGTCGGGATTGGCCAGGGCGAAGACAATCGGATTGGCTGCCATCGACTGGACCATCTCCTTGGACACGGTGCCAGCCACCGAGACCCCCACCAGGGCGTCGGCCCCGACCAGGGCGTCTTCGAGGGTGCGAGCGTCGGTCTCGACGGCGAACTCCCGCTTGATGTCATTCAGGTCGTCCCGCTCGGAATGGATCACGCCTTTGGTGTCAACCAGAAGCACATTCGCCGGATCCACCCCGAGCTCGATGAAGAACCTGGCAGAGGCAACCCCGGCGGCCCCGGCGCCGGCGAAGACCACCTTGGTCGTGGCGATATCCCGGCCGGTCATCTCGCACGCGTTTATGAAGGCGGCGCCGCCGATGATCGCGGTGCCGTGCTGGTCATCGTGGAAGACCGGGATCTCGAGTCGCTCACGCAGTGTCTGCTCGATGTAGAAGCACTCCGGCGCCTTGATGTCCTCGAGGTTGATCCCACCCACGGTCGGAGCCAGCATCTCGCAGAATCTGACCACGTCGTCGGGATCGCTGGCGTCGATCTCGAGGTCGAAGACGTCGATGTCGGCGAACCGCTTGAAGAGAACGGCTTTGCCTTCCATCACCGGCTTGCTGGCCAGGGGGCCGATGTTGCCCAGTCCCAGCACTGCGGTGCCGTTGGACACCACGGCCACGAGGTTTCCGCGGTTAGTGAAACGAAATGCGGCTTCGGGATCGTCGGCGATCACCAAACAGGGCTCAGCGACGCCCGGTGTGTAAGCCAGGCTCAGATCCGCCTGTGTGGCGGTGGGCTTGGTCGACCGAATGGCGATCTTGCCCGGGCGCGGGTTCTCGTGGTAGTCGAGGGCTTCGGAGAAATTGGTCTTGTCGGCCATATCGGAGAACCCTACCGGCGGGCGAAGGCTCGGTTCTCGTAGAAGCAGAAAGACCCGCGCGTCAGGTTGGTCGACTTCGCGATTGGAGGTGCGACCTGCGAGAATCCAGGTGAAGAATGGTGACCACAGACCTCCCGATCTTCCAGGACAACGGCTACAAGGTGATGCCTGGCTGGCGTGTCGGCCACGCACCCGAGGAGTCCACTACCCGTTCCGGTCTGCTGGTCCCGATTGGGACCAAGGACGGCAACGACGCCCTGGCGCTCCTCGACGTCAACACCGGCCAGCGCTTCTGGGCGGTGCCGACCGGGGCCTGGCGTTTCATCTGGCCGGCCACCGGAAAACCGGTGATCGCGGTACGTGAGTCACAGATCATCGCCGAGGAACAGCTCGATCATGTCGGCGACGAAGGTCAGTATCTCTGATCAGGGAAAATCCCTCCACGTCGTCAGATTCGGTCGGCAATCATCTCCGTTCCAGCCGAATGGCCTCCTATGACTCGAGAACCAACGTCACGTAGCCGACGCCGTCTCACGGCCACCGTCACCGACCTCGAGGTCAGGGTTCAGCGCGCCTTTCTCGTGGGTGTCGAGCTCCCCGGAATGACAGGTGCCGGAGCCGAGCGCAGCCTCGACGAATTGGCACTCCTGACCGATACGGCCGGCGCCGACCCGGTGGACCGGGAACTAGTCCGTCGGCGACGAATCGACCCGGCCACCTTTTTGGGCTCGGGCAAGGCCCATGAACTGGCCACCTTGACCCAAGCTCTGGACATCGACCTGGTCGTGTTCGACAACGCCCTCGCCCCGGCCCAACAACGAAATCTACAAAAGCTCTTCGAATGCGACGTCGTGGATCGTGAAGCGCTGATCCTCGACATCTTCGCCCAGCACGCCACGTCCCGGGTCGGCGCAATCCAGGTCGAGCTGGCCCTGCTTCGCTATTACCTCCCCCGTCTGAGGGGTAAGGGGAAAACCCTGTCCCAGCAAGGTGCCGGGTCCTCGCCCGAGGCCCGGGCGAGACCAAGCTGGAGACCGACCGACGCCGCATCGTGCAGCGGATCTCGAAGCTGGAGCGGGAGTTGAAGGCAACGGTCCAGCATCGGGCCACCCAGCGGAAGTCTCGAAAGAAGACCGAGATCTCCCAGGTGGCGATCGTCGGTTACACCAACGCAGGCAAGTCCACCTTGCTCAACGCTCTGACGGACGCCGGTGTCCTCGTCGAGGACCGACTGTTCGCAACTCTGGACTCCACCGTGCGCAGGCTCGTGCTTCCCAACAATCGCAGCGCCTTGGTGGCTGACACAGTCGGTTTTGTGAGACGTCTGCCCCATCATCTCGTCGAGGCATTTCAATCGACCTTGGCAGAGGTGGGGGAATCCGACCTGCTACTCCTCGTTGTCGATGGGACCGACGAGGATCCTGCGGGTCAATTGGCGGCGGTCAGAGAGGTGCTCGCCGATATCGACGCCGGGGGCATCCCAGAATTGATCGCGGTCAACAAGGTCGACGCCATGTCGCCGGCCGCAAGACAACGCCTGCAGAACCTGTATCCGGATGCGGTGTTGATCTCGGCCCAAGAGGGCGTCGGGTTGGAAGAGATGCTGGGCCGGGTGGCGGATCGCCTCGAACTACCGATGGTGACCCTCACCCTCGAAATCCCTTACGACCGGGGTGATCTGGTCGCTGCCGCCCACAGGATCGGGGACGTGGTCGAGGAGAAACACGACGACCACGGCACGATCCTCGAAGTGAGGGTCCCGGAGAGTGCCCGGAACCAATTCGCGGGGTTCAGTCGCTAGCCAGACCCGCCACGAGGCTGGCAGCCCCAATGATGCCGGCGTTCTTCCCCAGTTCCGCGGGCACGACGGGAAGCAGCGGGTCAAATGCTGATGCAAACGCCTCCCACTTCGTGACCACACCGCCGCCGACGACGATCAGGTTCGGACTGAACACTTTGTTGATGTGGGTCACGAATTCGTTGGCGCGTGCCCCCCATTCCGACCATTCCAGACCTTCGTCGTTCATCGCCTTCGCCGAGAAGTAGAGCTCCGCAGGACGTATCCCCCGCAACTCGATCTGACCAAGCTCGACATTGGGAGTGAGCTTCCCGTCGGTGAGCATCGCGCTGCCGATCCCCGTACCAAACGTGAGCATGATCACGGTCCCGGCGGCGTCCCTCGCCTCTCCGAATCTCCACTCACCCAGACCGGCAGCATCGGCGTCGTTGATGACGGTGACTTCCCTGCCCGTGACCCCCGAGAACAGCGTGACCGCGTCGATACCGATGCACGTGGGGTCGATATTCGATGCCGAGTAGACCAGGCCGTCTTTGACCACGGCCGGGAACCCGATGCCAATCGGGCCCTCACCTCCCAAGGATTCGACCACCAGTTTCACGGCTGACGCGATGGCGGCGGGCGTGGCCGGTTGCGGAGTGTCGAAACGGACCCTTTCGGAGATGACCACTCCGGCATCGGTGTCTACCTGGGCGCCTTTGACCCCGGAGCCACCGACATCGATCCCCATCCGAATCCTCGCCACGAGGGGCGAGGGTAGGGCAAGTTTGCCCGTGAGTGCGAGTGGGTCCGGCTCTGCCGTTAGCCTCGCTGCTGATGAGCGATCGAGCCGACATTGCGGTAGTAGGCCTGGCAGTCATGGGCGCCAACCTGGCTCTCAATCTCGCCGACGCCGGGAACAAGGTCGTGGCCTACAACAGGACCTATGCGGTAACCGAGGAGTTCATGCGCGGTGAAGCGGCGAGCAAAGACATGGTCGGGGCGGAATCGCTCGAGGAACTGGTTTCCCTGTTGAAGGCTCCGCGGGTGATCCTGCTGATGGTCAAGGCAGGCCCGCCTGTCGACGAGCTGATCACCACCCTTTCGGAGCATCTCGAAGCGGGCGACATCATCATCGACGGTGGGAACTCGCTGTACACCGACACCGAGCGCCGACAGGCCGCGATGGAAGCTCGCGGGCTCCTCTACGTGGGAATGGGCATCTCCGGTGGTGAGGAGGGGGCGAGACACGGCCCATCTCTCATGCCCGGGGGCAGTCCGGCCGCCTGGGAGCATCTTGAGCCGATGCTGAAGGGAATCGCGGCGAAAGCCCCGGACGGCTCGCCGTGTTGCGAGTGGATCGGGCCTGGTGGCGCCGGACACTTCGTGAAAATGGTTCACAACGGGATCGAGTACGGGGACATGCAGGTGATTGCCGAGGCCTACGACCTCATGCGCCGTGGGATGAGGATGAGCCCGATCCAGATCTCCGGGGTCTTCGGCGCCTGGAACGGGGGACGTCTCCGCTCATACCTGATCGAGATCACCCGAGACATCCTGGCCGTGACGGAGAACGGCACTCCCATGGTCGACCTCATCCTCGACGCCGCCGGCCAGAAGGGAACCGGGAAATGGACTGTCGTCTCGTCGCTGGAATT
>JALYNX010000126.1 GCA_030772935.1 Actinomycetota bacterium
CGAGTCCCACGGGACCCACTTCGTAAAGGTCAAGCGTGGCTTGACCTTTATGCAGATCTCCAGTGTGATCAACCGAGGGGCTAGCTCAGGTCTGACGCCACCGACCTCTACGACCAGCCCGCGCCGACGTGGGCGGCGGGCGGGGCTCATCGAGTTCAGGCGGGTGGGATAGCGGCTGCGTAGGGGCAGAGGGCGAGAAGGCATCCCAACCCGCCGCAGCCCCTGGTCTCGACGACCTCACCGCGTCCGAGACGGGTCACGCCGAGCCCACCGGCTACCAGTGCCATCCCGAGCAGGACCAGCGGCCGTGTCTCGATGCCCGTGAGGGCGAGCACCTCGATCCTGCTCATCTCGTCGGCCGCTTCCGGGGTGGCCGCGGCGGAACGCGTGGTCTCCTCGGCAGGCGGCGGCTCGGTGCCCGGCGGGACCTCTGTAACCGCCATCCCGATCGCAGGGGAGGTGGCGGCGGACCCGGAGAGCAAGGTCCCGAGCGACGCCCCGTCGGCCGTGGTTAGCGACCAGCCGGCGGGGGCGCCCATGGCAAGACCCACGGCGAGATCACCCGGCATCGTGTCGAAGCGGTAGTTGCCGACACTGTCGGTGACGCTGTCTGCGATCACCGATCCGTCAGCCGCCCGCAGCTCGACGATGACCCCGGCGATTCCGGCCTCTCCCGGGTCGGGCGTGCCGTCTCGGTCGACGTCCTCGAACACGAGCCCTTGGACGACCACCCGCCTGGCATATCCGAAGTCGAGCCCACCGACCGCACTCCCTTCGGCCAGGGCCGTGGCGGAGGGCAGTGTGGTGGTGGAAGCCATGCCGGCCGGGATCGTGGCTTCCGCCACGGTCACCGCGTAGGTGCCCGGCGCCAGCCCGACGAAGGAGTACTCGCCGGCGACAGGGTTGGCGACGGTATCGGTCCCCACGGAGTCGGTCAGGGTGACGTCGGCGCCGTCGATGCCGGGCTCACCGACGTCGCGAGTTCCGTCCCCGTCGAGGTCCTCGAAGACTGAGCCCGAGATAGCTGCGGTCTCGACGATGTCGACGATGTGGCTCGCTCCTGCGGTGATCACGTCACCGTCGCCATCCGTCCCGGTGGCCGTGGCCACGATCCCGAGGGAGTCGGCGACCTCATCATCTGCGACGACGTCGGACTCGAAGACCCAGGTCTCTGTGGCGTCGAGGGCGCCGTCGCCGTCGTCGTCCCCGGAAACGTAGTTCGCGGTGCAGACATCGCAGTCCAAAGTGAGCCCGGCGACAGGAGACCCATCGGTCCCGGTGGCATGAGCGACCGTGAGCTCGACCGAGACCGTCGCACCCCGCAGAACCGATGCAGGACCTGTGGCTTCCACCTCGATCACGGGTGCGAACACCACGTCGTCGCTGTCCGAGGAGGTCTCCTCGGCAATTGCGTTCCCCAGGTGGTCCTCATAGGCGACGGTGGCCGTGTTGGCCACAGCAGCCGTGGCATCTGCGCCCACCCGAGCGGTCACGTCGAAGGTGAACGACTCCCCGGGCCGGAGCACCCCATCGAAGGCCGCGGTGACCACACCGGCGTCTTCGGCGCAATCGACGTTGGCCGGAGCGAGGCAGGAGACGAAGGTGAGGCCGGTGGGAAGCTCGTCGACCACGACGACCGTGTGGGCGTCACCGGGGCGAGGATCCTCGTCGGAGACGTTCTCGACTCTTATCGAGTATGTGGTGTCGTCCCCGACGGCCACAGATGCCGCCCCGTCGTCTTTGCCGATCGCCAGGCGCGCCGCGGCCTGGGGAACGGCGAACGTGGGGGTGACACCGGGTGCCTCGAAGACGTACTGATTGCCGCTCGAGATGCATACCGTTGCTGTCCACCAGCCGTTGACGTCGGCGAGGACGTCGCCGACCCGGTTCGCGTCGCTGCTGTTGTTCCAGGCGGCGTTGGTGGAGACTGTCCCGGCGTAAGCGGTGCCCGAGGGTGCGGTGTAGGTGACCGACCCCGAGCCGTCCATGTCGAAGTTGTGGGCGCGCAGGGGGCGGGGAGTCCCAGGCCCCACATGGAAGACGTGGTCCTGGCACTGGTTGCCCCCGACTCCGTGCTGATAGGAGGTGCGAAGTACTCCGAGCCCGAGCGGGCCCGACCCGCCGGGGGCGATTTCGGTCTCGTTCCCGTCGACTACCCCGGCGCATGTGTCCGGGCCTCCGACGATGCAGTCCGGGTCGTGGGAGGCGTCCACCCGCCAGGAGTTGTCGTCGTCACCGGTGGCGGCGACCCGGATCCGGTACGAGCCGGACCCGATGACGCCCGGGTCGAACGTGCCGAGATGTGCCCACACGCCGTTGGTCGTGGCGTCCGAGTAGGAGCGGGTTGCCAGGGTGGCGCCGGTCGGTGACTCGATCGTGAACGTCGTCGTGTCGGCGGCTCCCCTCTGCTCGTCGATGGCGCTGGGTGATGCCGGGTCTGGCCCTGCCACCTCGGGGTCGTATAGGGACACCGTGACAGGGATGCCGGCCGGCCAGTCGGCGGGGACGCGGAGCACGAAGAGGTGGTCGGTGTCGCCACCGGCCGGTGAGGTGTAGTAGTCGCCGATGCCGAGCCCGGCATTAGGGCCAGACGTCTGGAGGTAGAGGTTGGACCCGGGAGCGGGAAGCTGGGCCGCCGTGGCGGCGAGCACCGGGACGACGAGAACACACACCGCGACGGGCAAGGTCAGCCATCGCCTCGGCTTGATCTCGAGCTGTCCGATCCTCATGCTTCCCTGATCGGCGGGGTCGGTTCAGGGGTTCATAGGTCCACAGACAGGGGGCCGCGTCATTCTCGATCTGCCACGCGGACTAGTCCCTCGGGATCGTCGGTGCAGGGAGGCCCAGGTCGCCGGCGAATCGGTCCGCTGCTCGGTACGCAGTGGTCAGGCACTGCCCTGATGTGCCTGCGGGTCTGAAATGGAGCACCGCTCAGAGAACGTGCAATGCGACGAAGCCCAGGGCGGCACAAGAGATCGCCTCAGTCCAATTCGGTCACTCACAGAGAATCGGATGGGTGACTTCGGCTCGGGGCCACTGCTCGATCCGACCCCCGACCTCAAGATTACGGCGGACGGGATGCTGGGAGCGATCCACAACCTCAGTGTTGAGGTGGAGTAGCCGGTAAACGCTGCAGACCGGGCGCGGGCCGGACCTCCGGTGCGCGCCCCGTCGTCCTACATGTCGATGGTTTCGGCGACCTCGATGGTCCCACCCGACGCCAGCTGGGGACAGCCCTTGGCGTGAACTAAGGCAGCGTCGAGGCTGTCGGCGCTGATGATCGAGTAGCCGGTGACCGGGTTGGCACCACCACCCTGGGAGGTTGAGCCATCAGAACCGACCGTGGCAGATGCCGCGGTCGGATGACCGGCGTCCACTACTGCGGATCCCAGACTGTCGAACCATTTGGTCCACGCCTCCATCACGGCGGCTCCCTCCTCCTCGGACTCCGGAGCACCACCACCGTGATAGACGAATACATACTTGGCCATTGCTTCTCCTTTCGCCCAGCACATCCTGATTTCAGCCGTTCATTGGCATCTCGAACGGCAACCTACAGGTTTCTAAGTATCAGACGAGATCCAGGCCGGGAAGCTCGCGAAGGGGCCTGCAGCGAATCGATGGGAGCCCGCCTCGAGAGGGTCGAGATTGCGGCATTTGCCGGCTCGAGCAGCTGTTGAAGCACTCGAAACGGACGCTGTCGATCATGCCGAAACTACCTGGAAGAAGAAATCGAGTTCTGCTCAGTTGAACTCTGCTCCACTTCTGGTCGATACAGTCTGATCACAACCATGACAGTCTCCCTTCGCGGCCCCGGCCCGGTCCTCGGCCTTTGGTCGGTGACTGGCGATCCCAAGCTCCTCGAGGTGGCGGCCGCCCTTCTCCCCGATTTTCTGGTGATCGACACCCAACATGGGGTGCACCTCTCGCGAC
>JALYNX010000127.1 GCA_030772935.1 Actinomycetota bacterium
CCGCCGTCCGTGTGCACCCGGTGCCTTATCCATTGCCAGATCTGTGACCGTGAGATCTCGGCGGTGGCCACGTCCTCCATCAGATTGTCGATCCCGGCAGCGCCCACACCCGAGAGCCAGGAGGCGAGGTAGCGGATCCCCACCGACACGTTGGTCCGAATCCCGTCCAGGGTGACGTGGCCGGGGAACTCAACGTCCAACAGGTCATCTGCGGTGACGACGACCTCGTCGCGGAGCCGATCGACCTGGTTGGGCCGTTCGCCAAGGACCGCGTCGAATTCGCGCATCGCCACCGGAACCAGATCGGGATGGGCGACCCAGGTCCCATCGCAACCTGCCCCCGCCTCGCGGGCTTTGTCTGCGGTGACCGCTGCGATCGCCGCCTCGGTGACCTGGGGGTCTCGCCGGTTGGGGATGAACGCAGCCATGCCGCCGATGGCATGGGCACCCCGGCGATGACAGGTCTTCACCAAGAGCTCGGTATAGGCCCGCATGAAGGGAACGGTCATCGTCACTGTCGAGCGGTCGGGGAGGACGAAGTCGGGGTCGGTCCGAAACTTCTTGATCACCGAAAAGATGTAGTCCCAACGCCCGGCATTGAGCCCGGCGACATGGTCACGGAGCTCGAAGAGGATCTCGTCCATCTCGAAGGCGGCGAGGATGGTCTCGATCAGGACCGTAGCGCGGATGGTGCCCCGAGGAATGTCGAGGCGGTCCTGGGCCCAGACGAAGACGTCGTTCCAGAGCCGAGCCTCGTGGTGGGACTCGAGTTTGGGGAGATAGAGATAGGGACCGGTTCCAGCTTCGATGGCAGCCCGGCCTCCGTGGAAGATGTAGAGGCCGAAGTCGAAGAGCGAAGCCGACATCGGCTGGTCATCGACCTGGAAGTGCTTCTCGACGAGATGCCAGCCCCGGGGCCGCACACACAGGACGGCGACCTTCTCATCCAGGACGTAGGACTTCTGCTCGGTCTCGTGGTGGAGGGTGCGTTGATAGGCATCGACCAGGTTTGCCTGTCCCTCGAGCAGGTTGCCCCAGGTGGGCGACGTGGCGTCCTCGAAGTCGGCCATGAACACCCGGGCACCGGAGTTGAGAGCGTTGATCATCATTCGAGCGTCGACCGGCCCGGTGATCTCGACCCGTCGGTCATCGAGGTCGGAGGGGACCGGCGCAATCACCCAGTCCGAATCCCGGATGTGGCGCGTCGAATCCAGGAAGCGGGGACGCAAGCCCCGGTCGAGTCCCTTCTGGATCCCGTGACGACTGTCGAGGATCTGACTCCGCCGGGCTCGGAACTCACGTTCCAGGTCGGTGAGGAAGCCCACCGCCTCAGGGGTGAGCAGCTTCTGTTCCAAGTGGGTGACCGCCTCCGCCATAAGAGTGCAGTGTCTTGTGTCGACGGTTAGAATCCGAGGCGATCTGGCGATAAGAACTAATGATCTTGCGGAGGAGAGAAGATATGACCGATACCCAGCAGCTGGACCCCCTGGTCTTGGGGAGACGTCTCCGCCACCATCGCAAGCTGCGCGGCTTGACCCTCGACCAACTTGGCGCGGCGGTCGGCAAACCGGCGCCCTATCTCTCCTTGTTGGAGAACGGGAAAAAGGAGCCCCGGCTCAACCTGGTGATGGAACTGTCGACCGCCCTCGGGGTGGAGGTGGCCGACCTGTTGGACCCCGAGCCGCCCAACCGCCGCGACGCTTTGGAGATCGCCCTGCTCAGATCTCAAGAATCCTCGTTGTTCGATTCCCTCGACCTCCCACCCGTGCGACCAAGCGCACGAATGGACACCGAGACCCTGACCCACCTCGTGGGTCTCCATGAGGCGCTGCGGCGGCGCTCGAGTCTGAGCACCGCCGGATCCGAGGAAGTTCGCCGGGCCAACGGAGCAGTCAAGCAATGGCTGATTGACAGCGACGGCTATCTCGAAGAGGTCGAACTGGTGGCCCGAGAAGCCTTGGACTCCAGTGGCTATTCGGGGGAAGGCCCGTTTTCACCTCGTCACCTATTGGATCTGGCGGCCAATTCAGGATTCGAGATCCGCTCTATCGACGACATGCCGGTCTATGCCCGCTCGGTGATCGACCTCGCCCATCGCAGGGTCTACATCGCTCAGCGTGACGAGTTGCGCACTCGCCAAGCACGAAAGGCAGTGCTACAGACCCTGGCCGGATTCCTGCTCGGTCACGAAACCGATCCCGATCTGGCCACCTTCCTCCGCCAACGTGTCGAGACCGCCTACTTCGCCGCCGCGGTGCTGGCACCGGAGGCGGCCGTGGTTCCCAAACTGGTGGAGGCGCGTGACCGTCATGACCTCGATGTAGAGGACATCAAGGAGCTGTTCTATGTCTCCTACGAGATGGCCGCGTGGCGCATTGCCAACCTCGCCACCCGCCATCTCGGCTTCCCGACCCATCTCATCGTCAGCGATCGGATGGGAAGCGTGATCAAGGGATACTCCAACGACGAAATACCGGTGCCCCTCGACGAGCACGGTGGCATTGAAACTCAACGACTGTGCCGACGATGGGGAACCAGTCGGACCTTCGAGTCTCACCAGCGTTTCGGCACCTACCATCAATACACCGACACCCCGGGCGGCACCTACTTCTGCACCACCCACGTCGAGGCAGGCCAAGGGCCAGCGTTGGCCGTGACCCTTGGGGTGCGGTTCGCCGATGCCCACTGGTTTCGGGGAAGAGAAACCACGAACCGGGAGACATCGACCTGTCCCGATCCGCTCTGTTGTCGCATGCCCTCAGCCGAGCTGACCGAGAAATGGTCGGACAAGGTGATCGTGTCGGCCCGAGCTCAACATCGGATCCTCGGCCTGCTTGCCCCGGACCCCTACCCCGAGCTGGACATGCCCGAGGTCTTGAGGGTGGTCGAGGCCCACTCTGAGGATTGACCTTCACCGGGTGTCGGTGACGAACTCCCGAAGATCTGCCGCGAGGCGCTCGAGCGAGGGCTTGTGCACGTACATCATGTGGCCGGCCTCGTAGTACTCCATCCGCACGTTCTTGCGCACCGACTCATCGAGACCCATGTGGTTGAAGGTGTACTCGGTGGCTAAGTGGGGCGTGGCCAGGTCGTAAAAGCCGTTCGCGACGAAGACCTTGGTCCTCGGTGAGCGGGCCATCAAGTCGCGAAGCTGGTCGGAAGTGTTCACGTAGTGGCCCTTGAAGTCCTCGTAATCCCAGGCCTCGTTGACCTTCATCGACAACGCCTTGTAAAACGAGTCGTTGACAAAGCCGAGCTCCGCTCGCAGGTACTGATTGAGCGTCGAGGTGAACAAACCCATCATCTGGTCGCCGCTGGGGTCGTTCTCCAGGTTGTCCCCGTCGGCGAAGCGGTCGATCCCCGTGTAGCGGGAATCGAGACGGCCGACAGTGCGCCGACGATCACGCAACAGCTCCTTGCAGAACCGCATGATGTGAATCCGCATGTCATAGCGGTCGATGTAGGTCTCCGAGAGCCCTGTGTACTCACTGAGCTTGCTGACGACCGCGGCCCGCTCCTCTGAGGGAAGCTGGTCGCCATGGGCGAGGGCGGTCCAGTACTGGCCGAGGGCGAATTGTTCGACCTCGTCGAGGAGATCCCGAAGCGGCCGCTTTTGATGGTTCTCGGAAAGCCGCCCGTGGTACCAGGCGGTGGCGGCGTAAGTGGGGAGATGGAGCGGGAACGGGAGCTCGTTGCCGGGGTGGAAGACCCGGGTTCCCTCCTCCGATGCGATGGTCTGGAAGCTGAGGGCCACCGAGATGAGGACGATCCCGTTCAGTTCCACCCCGTGCGGGTTGAACAGCTCCTTGGCGATGGCCGCTCCCCTGGTGGTCCCGTAACTCTCCCCGGCCAGGTATTTGGGCGAGGCCCAGCGCCGGTACCGGTTTAGGTAGGTCACGATGAACTCGGTGAATGCCTCGATGTCCCGGGCGAAGTGGTGGTAGTCCTTTTCCTTGTCCTTGGGCTCGGCAGTGCTGAACCCGGTGCCCACCGCATCGATCAGGACGACATCGGCCACGTCGAGAATCGAGTGCTCGTTGTCGATCAAACGTCCGGGAAGCCGCACCGAGAAGCCCTCATCGTCGAGCTCGACCCGCTTCGGGCCAAGCAACCCGAGATGGAGCCACACCGTTGACGAACCGGGACCGCCGTTGAAGGCAAAAACGATTGGGCGAGTGGCGGGATCTGTGTCGTCCTCGGTGTAGGAGACGAAGAAGAAGGCGGCACGTCGATCATCGGAAGAGCCGACGGCGACGGTCGCTGCGGTGGCCGTGTAGGAGACTTCTCGGTCACCAAATGTCCCCTGATACTGCTTGGAGACCGACTTCTCTTCGACCTCTGGAGGCTGCGGCTTCTCCTCGGTCGGCTTGGCGTCTGCTTCGTCAACCAACCGACATTTCCCTTCCGTCGGTGGCGATCCAATCCTCCAGATCCACACCTAAACCGTCGGCAACACGGTTGATGTAGTTGAAGTAGGCGACAACCTGAACCGCGCTCGAGATCGCGACGTCATCGAAGCCGTGGGAACGCAGGGTCTCGATCTCGGCCGGGCCAACCGTGGAGTTGGCCCAGGTGAGCTTTTCGGCAAAGGCAACCAGCGCACGGTCCGCCTCATCCATGTCTGCCGACTTCCAATCCTCCATGATCCGGTCGACGAGCTCCTGGTCGGGGAACTCGTCCCGGAAGTCGTGCCAGTGGGCGATGGTGCAGTAGCGGGTCGAGTTGGCTCTCGAGGTGACGGCCGCCAGCAGTTCGCGCTGGGCCCGGGTCAGAGGCGAAGGACCGAACATGACCTCCCTGTAAAGCCGCATCGACTCACGAAGGACCGCCGGAAGCTGGCTTTGAACCGAAACGATGTTCCAAATGCGACCGGCGCGGCCTATGGCAGCGTCGTACTCCTCCTTGGCGACACCGGTCGCCTCGTCATAGGGGACGACATCAACGTATGCCATGTGTTTCACCCGGCCAGGAAAAGGGCCGGCTCCTCAAGATTCTCACGAACCAGTGCCATGAATCTCCTTCCTAACCCGCCGTCGATGACCCGATGATCGTAAGAGAGTGAAAGTGGCATGACCGGGGCGATCGCCAGCTCGCCATCGATCACGATCGCCTTCTCCTGGGCCCGCCCCACGGAGAGGATCCCGGTGGTGCCTGGCGGGACGATCGGTGTGCCGTGCCCGCCTCCCAGGGCGCCGATGTTGGAGACCGTGAACGTCTGACCCGTCACCTCCTCGAGGGGGAGCGATCGGGTCTTGGCGCCCTCGCCGAGCCGGCGAACCTCGGCGGCCAGTTCGAGCACCCCCTTGGATCCAGCATCTCGGATCACCGCAACCAACAGCCCGTCAGGGGTGTCGACCGCGATCCCGATGTGATGTGCCCCGTGGAGGATCAGGTCGTCACCATCCAGGGTGGCGTTGAATTCCGGGAAGGCCTCCAGAGCCGGGATCACCGCCTTGACCACCAGAGCCTCGAGCGGGAGCTTGGCGTCGTAGCGGGCGCCGAGGGCAGATCGGATCTCGAGGAGGCGTGTGGCGTCGATATCGTCGAAAGTGGTGACGTGGGGAATCTCCGCCCAACTGCGGGCCATGTTGGCGGCGATCGTCCTCCGGAGACGGCTCATCGGGCGCCTGACGTCTTCTGACTCGGATTGGGTGGCCCCCCTCCCCCCTTCGGGGTACTCCCCCCAACGCTCGCTGGAGGGAGAAATGGCCCCCTCCGTCGCCTTCGGCGCCACCTCCCCCAAC
>JALYNX010000128.1 GCA_030772935.1 Actinomycetota bacterium
GGCGGCGATGGGAAAGCTCGGTTTCTTCGGGCTGCGGATACCAGAAGAGCACGGAGGGATCGGTCTGGGTGCCATGGCTTCGGTGGTGTTCGCCGAAGAGTTGGGTCGGTCCACGTTCGGCGGGTTCACCATCACCGTGCTGGTCCACACCGACCTCGCCTCGCCCTACGTGGCCAATTTTGGCAGTCCGGAGCAAAAGTCGCGCTGGCTGCCCAAATTCGCAAGCGGGGAGTCGATAACGGCGATCGCGATCACCGAGCCTGATGCCGGATCGGATGTGGCCGCGATCCGCACCACGGCACGTCGAGAGGGTGACGGCTTTGTCATCAACGGGACCAAGATGTTCATCACCAACGGGTCCATCGCAGATGTGGTCCTGGTGGCGGCCAAGACCAATGCCGATGTGAAAGGCTCGCGCGGGGTCTCGATCTTCCTGGTCGAGAGGGGAGCCGAGGGCTTCACCACCGGGCGCAGGCTCGAGAAGATGGGGTGGCGCGCCTCCGACACCGCCGAACTGGTCTTGGAGGACGTGTGGGTACCCGAGGGCAACCTTGTCGGCGAGGAGAATCAGGGCTTTTACTACATCATGTCCAGCTTTCAGAATGAGCGACTCGCCATCATGGGTCAGGCGCTCGGTGAGTCGCAACGGGCTCTGGAGTTGACCGTCGAGTACGTCAAGCAACGACAGGCCTTCGGCTCGGTGCTGTGGGATAAGCAGGCGATCCGGCAACGATTGGCGCTACGGCAAACCGAGATCGACGCCGGCCGCGAGCTCACCTATCGGGCCGCCTGGCTCACCGACCAAGGTGAAGATGCGGTTCGAGAGGTTTCGGAGGTGAAGGCCTTTGTCGGCGAGTTGGCCAACCGGGTCCTCTACGACTGTGTCCAGTTCCACGGAGGGATGGGTTTCATCGCCGAGACTGCCGTCGAACGTCTCTATCGCGACGTCCGGATCGCCTCCATCGGTGGTGGCGCCACCGAAGTCATGCTCGATGAGGTGGCAAAGAGGCTTTAGGTCTCAAGTCTCAAGTCCGAGCGCCTTCTGGCTGCCTCTACTTCCCTTGGCTCCAAGGGGTGCCATCCCATCTCCAGGGCAAGCCACAGAGATTTGGACAGCGGGTAGAAGGCAATGGGGATGGCGCCATTGGCGACGACGGTGATCACCCCGATCACGACCCAAGGCACCTCGGGCCAGGTGATGAGGATTCCCCCCACGAAAACGACGAGAAAGGTGCCAAAGGTGACCGTCGTGTTGATGATCAAGGCGCCGACCCAATAACCTTCTTCACGCTCGAACCACAGCCCACATCGGTGGCAGTGATCCCTGATACCGAAGTAGCTGTCGAAGGCAGTCCCACCGCAACGCGGGCATCGTCGCCGCAGGCCACGCCAGATCCGGGTGCGAGTTGGGAGGCGAGGGTCCTGGCTCACACCGTCGAGGCTATCGTCGGAATGGTGACTGACGACCGGATCGCCCGTCTTCGCCGGGAGTACGAGGCTCAGGGACTGGTTGAGGGGGATATGGCAGCCGATCCCTATATCCAATTCGAAGAATGGTTCTCCGCTGTCGTGGCCGCGGGTATCGACGAGCCGAATGCCTTCGTTCTCTCCACCGCCGCCGCCAACGGGCGACCCTCGGGTCGCGCCGTGCTGATGAAGGGCTTCGACGACAAGGGCGTCGTGTTCTACACCGGTCTCGGTTCGAAGAAGAGTCTCGAGATCGAGGCCAATCCGTGGGCGGCCGCCACCTTCGTTTGGACCCCCCTCCATCGTCAGGTTCGATTCGAGGGCCCGGTCTACGCGGTGGAATCCGAGCTCGCCGACGACTATTTTGCGAGCCGGCCCCGAGGATCACAGATCGCCGCCCACGCATCGAGACAGAGCACCCCTATCGAATCCCGTGAGGAGCTGGACCGACGCTTCGAGATCCTGGACGCCGAATTCGGCGAGGAGGCGGTGCCAAGACCCGAATCATGGGGGGGATGGCGGTTGTCGGCAGACAGTGTCGAGTTCTGGCAAGGGCAGCCCAATCGATTCCACGATCGGGTCCGCTATACGAGAGACGGAGCTGATTGGGTCATGGAAAGGCTGGCGCCATGAGGGTGCACGTCATCGGCTCGTCGGGCACGTTTCCCGTCCCGGGACGGCCGGCCTCGGGCTATCTCATCGAACAGGACGGAACCCGGGTCTGGTGCGACGCCGGCCCGGACACTTTCACCGCTCTCCCGATCGAGCCTGACCTGATCGACGCCATCGTGATCTCCCACCAGCACCCTGATCATTGTTCTGACCTGATGACCGCCTTTCACTCATGGACCTACCGTCCAGAGCCGAGGACCGGGGTTCCCCTGTATGCGCCACAATCGGTCTGGGACCGTTTGTCTTCGTTCCTCGACCAAGGCCAGGGCTCCCATCTCGATAAGTGTTATGACTTCCACCCGGTTTGGACGGGTGACACCGTCGAGATCGGCAGCCTCACCGTGAGCTTCGTGGAGATGGACCACTCGGTTCCCACTGTTGGCTCGAGATGGGAAGCCAACAGCCGTGGTCTCTTCTTCACGGGTGACACCGGACCCCAAGGTGATTGGAGGACGCTGGCGAAGGGCGCAGATGTGCTTCTGAGCGAGGCGGCCTATCAAGGTGAGCGCGGTCTGAACGACTACCCCCATCATCTGACGGCGTCGGAGGCCGGGAAGATCGCCCGCGAGGTCGGAGCGCAGCGGCTGGTCTTGACCCATATTCCCCCCTATCTCGACGTCGCAAGATCGGTTCACGAGGCCGAGCTCGCTTTCGACCGCCCGGTTGCAGTGGCCACCCCCGGGGCCCAGTTCGATGTTTAGCTTGGAGCTTCGATGACCGAGCGACCCAACGACCAGCTGCGCCCGGTATCCATGGAGTTGGGGTTCACCGAGGCCACCCCTGGATCGGTTCTCATCTCATTCGGGCGGACCAAGGTCCTGTGCACGGCATCCGTCGAGGCCGAAGTGCCGAGGTGGATGAAGGATTCGGGCAAGGGATGGGTCACAGCCGAATACGCGATGCTCCCCGGAGCTTCCTCGGAGCGGGTGCGGCGCGATCACGTGTCCGGGGGTCGGGCCCAGGAGATCTCTCGTCTGATCGGGCGATCGCTCCGGGCCGCGGTCGACCTGAAGGCGCTGGGGGAGGCCATGGCCAGAGTCGACTGTGACGTGATCGAGGCCGACGGCGGGACCCGGACCGCGGCCATCACCGGGGCCTGGGTTGCGTTGCATCAGGCGTTCGAGGACGCATTGGGGCGCAGAGTCATCGCGCGCAATCCGATCATCGACGAGGTGGCGGCGGTTTCGGTGGGGATTGTCGAGGGAGACAGGAGGCTGGACCTGGACTTCGAGAGCGACTCGGCAGCCGAGGTCGACATGAATGTGGTGATGTCGGGCAGGGGCCTGTTGGTCGAGGTGCAGGGCACCGCGGAGCGCGCCCCGTTCACCCGCTCCGATCTCGACGGGCTTCTCGACCTGGCCACCAAGGGGATCTCGGAGCTTCATGCCCTTCAGCGGGAGGCGGTCACAGGGTGATCCCGAGGCTGGTTGTCGCCTCCAAGAATCCAGACAAGATCACCGAGATCGAAGACGTCCTCGAGCCACTCGGGGTCACCGAGGAGATTGTGCGCGGTCTGGAGTGGCCCGACGTCGAGGAGACCGGGCACACTTTGGAGGAGAATGCCCTGCTCAAGGCGAGGGCAGTGTCAACAGCTGTCGGGTTGCCGGCTGTGGCCGACGACACCGGGTTGGAGGTGGCAGCGTTGGGAGGTCGGCCCGGGGTGAACACTGCCCGATTCGCAGGCAACAACGCCAGCTATTCCGAGAACGTCGTGCTCCTGCTCGAAGAGATGGAGGGGATCGTCGATCGTCGGGCCCGTTTCCGGACCGTGGTCGCCCTGGTCTTCCCCGATGGAGCCGAGTTTGTGGCCGAGGGCATGGTCGATGGTGTGATCACTCTGGAAAGACGCGGCGAGCAGGGCTTCGGTTACGACCCGGTGTTCGAAGTCGAAGACCGGACCCTCGCCGAGCTGTCTTTGTTGGAGAAGAACCGACTCTCGCATCGTGCCCGCGCCCTGAGGGCGCTGGCCGAGGTGCTGGGGAAGTGAGCTGGATTCCCAAGGTCGTGATCGTGGGGGCCGGTTTTGCCGGTCTCAATGCGGCCAAGGAGCTGAAGGGCGTGCCGGTCGACGTGACGATCATCGACCGGAGGAACTTCCATCTGTTTCAACCTCTGCTCTATCAGGTCGCGGCCGCTGCGCTCAACCCCAGTGACATCGCCTATCCGATTCGGTCGGCCCTCAGGGCCCAGTCCAACATCACGCGAATACTCCTCGCGGAGGTGACCGGCATCGACCTCGATCGGAGAGTGGTCCGCCTCGATGACGGCTCCGAGGTCGCGTATGAGTATCTGATCGTCGCTGCAGGCGCCACCCACTCCTACTTCGGAAGGGACGAATGGGCCGAGATGGCGCCCGGGTTGAAGACGATCGAGGACGCCCTCCATGTCCGGGGCCGAATCCTGGCAGCCTTCGAAGCCGCCGAGCGCGACCCGGAGTCGGCGGAGCGGCTGCTCACTTTTGTTGTGGTGGGAGGTGGCCCCACCGGTGTCGAGCTCGCTGGGGCGCTGATCGAGATCGCAGTCCATTCCATGGAGCGGGAGTTCCATGCCATCGATCCTGGTTCGGCCCGGGTGATCCTGGTGGAGGGGACCGAGCGGGTTCTGCCCGTTTATCCGGACGCTCTATCCGAGAGCGCCCGACTTCAGTTGGAGAGTCTCGGTGTCGAGGTTCGCACCGGAGCATTGGTCGAAGACGTCGACGCTTCTGGGGTGACTCTGGTCGGGGGAGAGCGGATCGAGGCGGCCAATGTGCTGTGGGCGGCGGGGGTGAGGGCATCGCCACTGGGAGCTGCGTTGAGGTCCGATACCGATCGCTTGGGGCGGGTGATCGTCGGCCAGGATCTGGCGCTGCCAGGACACAAGGAGGTGTTTGTGGTGGGAGACCTGGCGGTGGTTCCCGGGGTGCCTGGAGTTGCCCCCGCGGCGATGCAGATGGGCCGACATGCCGCACGTGCCATCAAATCGGATCTGGCAGGTCAGACGCGGTCCGAGTTCCGTTACAGGGACAAGGGTTCTCTGGCAACGATTGGACGAGCACGAGGTGTGGCCCACTTTCCACGATTCGACTTCTCGGGGTTTCCGGCCTGGTTCGCCTGGCTGGCGATCCACA
>JALYNX010000129.1 GCA_030772935.1 Actinomycetota bacterium
CCCTTGGGGTAATCCCGAGATCCTGGCCGTGGATGGATACGCCGGAGTAGTGGCGTCCTTGGAAGTTTCCGAAGGCGACGATGGGTGAGCGCATAGGAATGATCGGCTTGGGGGTGACGGGCTCGGCGATGGCCCGGAACTTGCTGACGGCCGGTCACCGGGTCATGGGTTTCGACATTGACGCGGGGAAGACGGAAGCACTGGTGGCCCAGGGTCTTTTGGAAGCAGGGTCAGCCGGACTCGAGGATCTGGGCGGCACGGCACGTTGATCGGCCGCCAACTTCGTCCTCTCGAGGATCACAGTCCCCGAGTGACTCCCCCGGAAGGTCACGCGGGCGAGCCCAGGGGAGGATGATCAGGTGGACCGTCTGCGCCGGTTCGGCCGTATGGCAGTGGTCGACGTCACACCACTGCGACAAATCCCCGGTTATCGGTGGCTGTACGCCGGGATGTTCCTCGCCCAGACCGGCCGCCAGCTCACTGTGGTCGCCGTTCCGTTTCAGGTCTACGACCTGACCGGGTCCACGATTGCGGTTGGCCTGCTCGGGCTGGCGCAACTCCTACCGCTGCTGGCGGTTTCTCTGGTGGGCGGCGCCCTCGCTGACGCGGTCAACCGGCGCCGGCTTCTGGTGCTGACGCAGTTGATCCTCGCCGCCACTGCGGTGGGGCTGTTCTGGAACTCGGTGCTCGACCAGCCCGCCATCTGGCCATTGTTCGCGCTGAGTGCGATCAACGCCGGAGTGTCGGCTATCGACTCGCCGACGCGAGCTTCGATCATTCCCGGGTTGGTTGGCATGGGCTTGCTCCCATCGGCGATGGCCCTGAACCAGACACTGGTCAATGTGGCCAAGACGGTGTTCCCCGCTCTCGGGGGGTTCCTGATCGCAACGGTCGGGCTGCCGTTCACTTACGGGTTCGAGGTGTTTGCTTTCATTGGGGCCGCGCTCCTGATCCGTCACATCCCCGATCAACGAAAGGAGGGTGGGAGCCGGAAGTTCGAGCTCTCCTCGATCACCGAGGGACTTCGCTATCTCAAGGGGCGACGCCTGCTGCAGGCGACGTTTCTGATCGACCTCAATGCAATGGTCTTCGGGATGCCGACCGCCCTGTTCCCTGCGATGGGAACGACGGTTTTCGGAGGAGATGCCTTCACTGTGGGCCTCTTGTTTTCCGCACACGGGGCAGGGGCGCTGCTTGGCGCAGTCACCTCGGGGTGGGTGTCGGTGGTACGACGCCAGGGTCTGGCAGTGGTGGTCGCCGTCGTGATCTGGGGGGCGGCCATGGCGGTGTTCGGGCTCACCGAGCTCCTCGGCCTGGCCCTGGTCATGTTGGCGATTGCGGGAGCCGCGGACGTGGTGTCAGCGATCTTCAGGGGGACGATCGTGCAGATGGCGGCGCCTGACGCGTTGCGAGGGCGTCTCTCATCGATCCACATGGCCGTGGTCTCGGGTGGCCCGCGCCTTGGCGATCTGGAGGCCGGCTTAGTGGCTGCGGTGACCTCGGTTCGGTTCTCGGTGGTCTCTGGTGGCCTTGCCTGTGTCGCCGGGGCGCTGTTGCTGGGGCGTTGGGCACCGCAGCTCGTCGGTTATCGGCACGAGCCGGACTCCTCTGACCGGTCGAGCCCGGGCTGGGCGCCTCAGGAGGATGCGTGAAAGCGTTGCGGTCAGGAAAGACCGAACAGATGAGAAGCGGTGCCGCCGAATATCGCTGCCCGGTCATCGTCGCTCAATCCGTCGGTAGCATCGATGAGGCCCCGGGGATCGACCTCGCCCATGTCAAATGGAAAGTCGGTTCCCAACATGACCCGGTCGACCCCGACCACCTCGATCAGGTGTCTCAAATAGAGGGGCTGGAACACCATCGTGTCGTAATAGAGACGTTTCATGTAGTGGCTGGGGGTGTGGTCGGGGATCATGGTCCGGGTCTCGGGACGGACCTCCCAGGTGTGATCGGCCCGGGCACAGTAGAACGGCAGATACCCCCCTCCGTGGAGCAGCACCAACTTGATCCCGGGATGCTCCTCGAACAGCCCGCTGAAGATCATCCTGGTTGCGGCCACCATCGTTTCCAGGGGGTTCCCGATGCAGTTGGTGAGGAAGTAGCTGCCGAATCGATGACCCTCTGGATAGCCGCTGGGATGGATGATGACCGGGATGCCCTTGGCCTCCA
>JALYNX010000130.1 GCA_030772935.1 Actinomycetota bacterium
ACCCCCCTCGACGCGCTCCCTTCGGTCGCTGGCGTCGGTCCCCCCGCTTCGCAGGGGGACAAACCAGGAGGTTTGCTCATGAAATTGAAGCAAGGGGACAAGGTGATGGTGATCGCCGGCAAGGACGCCGGGAAAGAGTCGCGTGTAAGCCGGGTCTTCCCCAAGGACGAGAAGATCCTGGTCGAAGGGGTCAACACCGCCAAGCGTCACACGAAGCCCCGAGGTCAGACCATGCAGGGCGGGATCATCGACAAGGACATGCCGATCGATGTCTCCAACGTGATGATCGTCTGCGAGAAGTGCGGGCCGACCCGCATCGCTCATCGCTTCGACGACAAGGGGTCCAAGCATCGGGTCTGCGTGAAGTGCGGAGGTGAACTGTGACGGCCCCGCGCCTGAAGGTCCGCTACGCCGAAGAGGTCGGGCCTCAGCTCAAAGAGGAACTGGGCCTCGAGAACGTCATGCAGGTCCCCCGCCTCGAGAAAATCGTGGTGAACATGGGTGTGGGTGAAGCGGTCCAGGACAAAAAGGCCATCGATGCAGCCATGGACGAATTGAGCCTCATCACCGGCCAAAAACCCAGGTTGAACCGATCTCGCAAGTCGATTGCCGGGTTCAAGGTGAGAGAGGGGATGCCGGTTGGCGCCTCTGTCACGCTCCGCGGCGCTCGGATGTGGGAGTTCTTCGACCGTCTCCTGGCAGTCGCCATTCCTCGGATCCGTGACTTCCGCGGTCTCAATTCGAAGTCATTCGACGGCCGCGGCAACTACAGCTTCGGAGTCACCGAGCAATTGATATTTCCCGAGATCGACTTCGACCAGGTTTCATCCACGCGGGGGATGGACATCACTATCTGCACCACAGCCACAAACGATGAGCACGCCAAGGCGTTGCTCGATGCCTTCGGGTTCCCGTTCCGTAAGGCAGCCACGGGGGTTGAAGGAGGAATGAATGGCTAAGAAATCGTTGGTTGTCAAGGCCGCCCGGAAGCCGAAGTTCAAGGTACGCGGTTACAACCGCTGTCAGAGGTGTGGGCGCGCCCGCGCCTATCTGCGTGACTTCGGGATGTGCCGTATCTGCGTTCGCCAGCTGGCCTCGCAGGGCGAGCTCCCCGGGGTCAGAAAGGCGTCGTGGTAATGGTCAACGATCCAATCGCAGACATGCTGACCAGGATCCGCAACGCGGTGGCGGTCGGCCACGAACGGGTTGCGATGCCGGCATCGAAGATGAAGGTGGGCATCGCCCGCATCCTGGTCGACGAGGGTTTCATCGATCGTTTCGACATCAAGGACAACGGGGCGGTCCCCGAGCTCGAATTGGTGCTGCGTTATGGCGCCCGTCGTCAGCCGGCCATCGGCGGTATCAAGCGTATCTCCAAGCCCGGGCACCGGATCTACAGGGGCGCCGGGGAGATCCCGCGCGTCTTGGGAGGTCTCGGGGTCGCAGTCGTCTCCACCAGCCAAGGTCTGCTTCCGGACCGAGAGGCCCGTCGTCGTCGTCTTGGCGGCGAGATCGTGTGCGAGGTGTGGTGAGATGAGTCGTGTAGGGAAGATGCCGGTGACCTTGCCCTCGGGTGTCGACGTCGACATCAAGGGGACCAGGGTGACCGTCAAGGGGAGTCGGGGCGAGTTGTCCCGGGAGTTCACCGATCGCGTCAGCTTTCACATCGACGACGGAGTGGTCACCGTGGATCGTGAGGACGACACCCGCGAGTCGCGGGCGCTTCATGGTCTTTCCCGAGCCCTGCTGGCCAACATGGTGCACGGGGTCTCGGAAGGCTTCAACAAAGTCCTCGAGATCCAGGGTGTTGGCTATCGCGCTTCGCTCAAGGGCGCCGACGTCGAGCTCCTGGTCGGGTTCAGCCATGCAGTCGATGTCCCCGCTCCCAACGGGATCACCTTCGAAGTACCGGAGCCGACGCGGATCGTGGTTTCGGGGATCGACAAGGAACAGGTGGGCCTAGTCGCAGCCAATATTCGGAAGATTCGCCCTCCCGAGCCATACAAAGGCAAAGGAATTCGATATGCCGGCGAACACGTGCGTCGCAAGGCCGGGAAGGCAGGTAAGTGATGAGTGGCTCCCGACAGGAAGCACGAGCGCGCCGCCACACCCGGGTTCGGAAACGGGTTCGTGGCACTGAGGGGCGCCCTCGGCTCGCGGTATTCCGCAGCAATCGGTATATCTACGCCCAGATCATCGACGACACTGTGGGCCGCACATTGGCTTCGGCCTCTTCGAGCGAGACCGACCTGAGAAGTTCGACACTCAACCTTTCCACCGCAGCCAAGGTGGGTGAGTTGCTGGCCGGACGGGCCAAGGACGCCGGTGTCAACACCGTCGTCTTCGACCGCGGCGGATACAAATACCACGGCAAGGTCAAGGCCCTCGCCGAAGCCGCCCGCGAATCAGGATTGGAGTTCTGAAATGGCCCAAGAGCAAAACCAGTACGACGAGCGCGTCATTCAGATCAACCGGGTGGCCAAGGTGGTCAAGGGTGGTCGCCGCTTCAGTTTCACCGCCCTGGTGGTTGTCGGTGACGGCAACGGCAAAGTAGGCATCGGATACGGCAAGGCCAAGGAAGTGCCGGCCGCCATCCAGAAGGGGATGGAGAGTGCCCGGCGGGCGATGGTCAGCATCGCGATGGCCGGCCAAACCGTGGTCCACACCACCACCGGCGAGCATGGTGCTTCGAAAGTCCTGGTCAAGCCGGCCGCACCCGGCACCGGTGTCATCGCCGGGGGCGCCGTGCGTCAGATCCTCGAAGCGGCCGGAGTCAAGGACGCTTTGGCCAAGTCGTTGGGTTCTCCGACGCATCTCAATGTCGCCAAGGCCGCGATGAATGCGCTCACCAATCAGCGACGCCCGGACGAGGTTGCGCGGTTGCGCGGCAAGCAGGCAGAGGACATTGTGCCTCCGGGGCTGCTCGCCGCCTATCGGGGAACTGAATCGCTCCGCGCCCACACGAAATGAGTAGAGCGATGGCCGATAAGACAGTGAAAGTGACCCTGAAGAGGTCGGTGATCGGTGAGAAGCCGAAGACGAGGGCAACCGTGGAGTCTCTCGGCCTGCGCAAGCTCCATCAGACACGTGAGCACACGGACACGCCGACGCTGCGCGGGATGCTGGCCCGGGTGCGGCACCTGGTCGAAGTCGAAGAGGGTTGAAGATGACAGACGAGAAGAAGCAACTGAAGCTGCACGACCTCAAACCGGCGCCGGGCTCTAAGAAGCAGAAGATCCGGGTCGGTCGTGGTGAAGGTGGTCGTCGTGGCAAGACCGCCGGGCGTGGAACCAAGGGACTGAAGGCCCGCAACACGTTGCGTCCCGGGTTCGAAGGTGGTCAGACCGCATTAGCGATGAGACTGCCCAAACTCCCCGGGTTCAAGAACCCGAACAAGGAGGAATTCGCGATCGTGAATCTGGCCACGTTCGACATCTTTGATGCGGGCAGCCAGGTGAATCCCGAGGAACTCCGAAGTCGGGGCTTGATCCGTCACAAGGGGCGGGTCAAGGTCCTGGCCCAGGGCGAGATTGGCAAGGCGCTCACCGTCAAGGCGCATGCCTTCAGCGCCGCGGCCAAGAAGAAGATCGAAGCAGCGGGCGGAACCGTGGAGATCATTCCGTGAGCCGTCGCAAGTCACAAGCCGCAAGTCATAGGCCAGAAAGCAGCGCAATCTATGACGCGCGTCCAACATCCCGGGCACGCCTGGGACTTTTGACCTGAGACCTGAGACAAATGCTCACCATCTACCGCAACATGTTCAAGGTCCCGGATCTCCGGACCAAGATCCTGTTCACATTGGCGATGTTCGGTGTGTACCGGCTTGGTTGCACCATCCCGGTGCCCGGGATCGACCTGGCGGCCGTCGAGTTGTTCCAGTCCCAGCAGGAGGCTGGAGGGATCTACGGTCTCCTCAACTTGTTCTCGGGGGGCGCCCTGGAGTCATTCTCGGTGTTCTCGCTCGGGATCATCCCCTACATCACGGCTTCCATCATCCTCCAGCTGTTGACGGTGGTGATTCCCAAGCTGCAGGCGCTCCAGGAGGAGGGTGAGTCTGGTCGCAAGGTCATCACCCAATGGACCCGATACCTGACGGTGGTCCTGGCGCTGATTCAATCGACGAGCTTCACCTACCTGTTCCACGTCGGGAGGTTCACCGGCGGGATCGACCTGATTCCCAACTACACGACCGGTCGGGTGATCCTGGTGGTGCTGACCATGACCGCCGGCACCGCGATGGTGATGTGGCTCGGAGAGCTGATCACCCAGCGTGGGGTGGGCAACGGGATGTCCCTGATCATCTTCATTTCGATCCTGAGCCAGTTCCCGTTCATCTTCGCCCAGATTTGGGGTCAGACCGTGGCGGCCAACCTCCCCATCCGGTTCGTGGTGGTGGTGGCAGTGTTCTTGTTGATGATCGGCGCCATCATCTATGTCGATCAGGCGCAGCGTCGGATTCCGATCCAGTTTGCCAAGCGAGTCCGTGGTCGGCGGGTGATGGGCGGTCAGTCGACCTATATCCCGTTGAAGGTGAACACCGCAGGTGTGATTCCCGTCATCTTCGCCACGTCGGTCCTTCTCATCCCCTCGCTCCTCATCACCGCCATTCCCTCAGATGCGGCGTGGATCACCGCGATCTACAACTGGATCAACGGCAACCTCGGAGGTGGCGCCAGTGGCTCGGTGAGTTGGTGGTACATCCTGATCCTGTTCTCGCTGATCATCTTCTTCACCTACTTCTACACCGCGATTCAGTTCGACCCCGAGAAGCAAGCGGAGATGATCCAGCGTCAGGGCGGTTTCGTCCCCGGGGTTCGCCCAGGTCGTCAGACCTCGAGGCATCTCGCGTTCATCCTCAACCGGATCACCTTGCCGGGATCGATCTTCCTCGCGGTGATCGCGGTGCTCCCGGCGATTGCCGGGGTTATCTGGAACATCTCGATCGCGTTCTCCGGAGTGTCGATCCTGATCGTGGTTGGAGTCGCTCTGGAGACGATGAAGCAGATCGAGTCGCAGCTGACTATGAGGAACTACGAGGGGATCTTGACGTGAGCCACTTCGTGGCTGCCTCAAGTTTCAAGTCCCAAGCCAAGATCCTGAGACTTGAGACCTGTGACATGAATAGGGGCTTCACTTCGTGAAGCTCCTATTCATTGGTCCCCCTGGCGCCGGCAAGGGGACCCAGGCGAGCCGGGTCGCGCAGGAGCTCGGTGTACCCCACGTCTCCACCGGGGAGATGTTCCGGGTCCACGCCTCGGCCGGGACCGATTTGGGCCGAAGAGTGCAGGAGATCATGGCCGCCGGGGAGTATGTCCCCGACGAGGTCACGGTGGCCATGCTCGAGGAACGGTTGGCCGAGCCTGACGCCGAGAACGGTTTCATCCTCGACGGTTTTCCGAGGACCGAAGGTCAGGTAGCGGCCCTCGACGCGTTGATCGGCGTCGATGGTCTGGACGGCGTCGTGGTCTTCGAGGTGGATGAGGACGAGTTGGTCAGTCGTCTCCTCACCCGGGGACGGGCCGACGACACCGAAGACACCATCCGCTACCGATTCCGGGTCTTTGGCGACCAGACCGCGCCACTTCTCGAGATCTACGGAAAACGCGGATTGTTGCTCTCCATAGACGGGATGGGTGACATCGACGACGTGACTGAGCGCATTCTGTCGGTTCTTCCAGGTACCAAATACCAAGTACCAAGTACCACGACGAACCCGGAGGGTTCGTCGTGATAACCATCAAGAGCCGGCGCGAATTCTCCAAGATGCAAAAGGCGGGTGCCGCGGTGGCCGCGGTCCTCGATGCGGTCCGCGAGGCCGCCGCACCAGGAGTGAGCCTCCTCGAGCTCGACGGCATCGGGGCCAGAATCATCGCTGACCGGGGATGCGTCCCGTCCTTTCTCGGATACAACGGCTATCCGAAGAACCTCTGTCTCTCCCCGAACGATGTGATCGTGCATGGCATCCCCACCGACTACCGGCTAGAGGAGGGTGACATCCTCTCGGTTGACGCAGGCGCCATCTTCGAGGGGTTTCATGGCGACGCTGCCTTCACGATGCCGATCGGAGCGGTCGATCACTCAACCCAGAACCTGATCGACACCACCGAACGGGCCTTGTGGTCCGGGATCGCAACCGTGCACAAGGGAGCGCACCTCGGGGACATAGGCGCAGCGGTGTCTGCTGTGGGCGAGGCGAACGGATTCGGGATCGTCGAGGAGTACGTCGGTCATGGGATCGGCCGTCAGATGCACGAGGAGCCCCAGGTCCCCAATTACGGGACACCAGGGCGTGGGCTCAAGCTCCGCACCGGGATGGCGCTTTGTATCGAGCCCATGTTCAACCTGGGGAGCCGGCACACCCGGGTCGATGCCGACGGCTGGACGGTGCGGACCGAAGATGGTTCCCTTTCGGCGCATTTCGAGCACACCGTGTGCGTTACCCCGGATGGGGTTCAGGTGTTCACCGCCGCCCAGGAGCCGATAGCAGTTGAATTTGAGCAGAGTGCAACCCGTGGTTAGCATTACCTCGTCTACCCGACCTGTCAGCGATGGGTTCGGAGATGCCCGGGACACCGGTTCCCCTTCCCGATTTGCAGGGCGGGGTTCGTTTGTGACCCGGGAAACACTCGCGCACGTCCCGGGGGTCAAACCCGGGCCTGGGGCCGGTTGCACGGATCCCCAAGCGTGACACCGAAGTTTTGGAGTTGATGATGAAGGTTCGACCTTCCACCAAGAAGATGTGCGAGAAATGCCGGGTCATCCGGCGTCGCGGTCGCGTCTGGGTGATCTGCCCCAACCCCCGTCACAAGCAACGTCAAGGGTGATCTGATTGGCACGTATCGCAGGAGTTGACCTGCCCAGGGACAAACGGCTCGAAATCGGCCTCACCTATATCTACGGGATTGGCCTCACCCGGGCCCAGAAGATTTGCGCCGAGACCGAAGTCGACCCCGACACCCGTATCCGCCAACTCACCGACGACGAGGTGACCCGGATCCGTCGCTATATCGAGGCGACCTTCGAGGTCGAAGGCGACCTCCGACGTGAAGTCCAACAGAACATCAAGCGAAAGATCGAGATCGGCAGTTATCAGGGGATCCGCCACCGTCGCGGGTTGCCCGTGCGGGGCCAGCGCACCCACACCAACGCCAGGACCCGCAAGGGTCGTCGTGTTGCCATTGCCGGCAAGAAAAAGGTCACGAAGTAGGAGTTTGTAGAAGGTGGCGAAACAGCAAGGAGCGAAGCGGGTACGGCGTCGAGAGCGCAAGAACATCTCTCATGGCCAGGCCCATATCAAGGCCAGCTTCAACAACACGATCATCAACATCACCGATCAGACCGGGGCAACCGTTGCTTGGACCTCTGGGGGGTCGGTCGGTTTCAAGGGATCGCGCAAGTCGACCCCGTATGCAGCCCAGGTTGCAGCCGAAGAGGCGGCGCGTCGGGCCGGCGAGCACGGGATTCGAAAGCTCGACGTGATCGTCAGCGGAACCGGGTCGGGCCGTGACACCGCCGTCCGCACCCTGCAGAACATGGGCATGGAAGTCACCTGGGTCCGTGATGTGACCCCCATCCCGCACAACGGCTGCCGTCCCAAGAAGCGCAGGAGAGGCTAATGGGTCGTTACACAGGCCCCCGTCACAAGGCGTGCCGGCGCGCCCGCACTCAGCTCTGCCAGTCGAAGCGCTGCCCCGTCGACCGTCGCCCCTATCCCCCTGGCGAGCACGGGCGGGGACGGATCCGTGAGAGCGACTATCTGGTCCAGCTCCGTGAGAAGCAGAAGCTGCGGTCGATGTATGGCGTTCTGGAACGACAGTTCCGTCGCTACTACGAGGAGGCCGCCCGTCGTCCCGGCATCACCGGTGAGAACCTGCTGCGTCTTCTGGAACAACGTCTCGACAATGTCGTATGGCGCTCCGGTCTTGCCGCTACCCGTCCCCAAGCCCGGCAGCTCGTGAATCACGGGCATTTTCGGGTCAATGGGAAGAAGGTGGATATCGCGTCCTATCAGGTCCGCCCCGGTGACGTAGTCACCATCAAAGACCGGAGCAGGGACAGCATCGTGATCCAGCATGCCGTGGACACCCAGGGCCGTGAGGCCCCGCCGTGGCTCGAAGTCGACCTAGGCGAGCGAAAGGTGGCCGTGAAAGATCAGCCCAGACGGGATCAGATCGACACGGACATCAACGAACAGTTGATCGTCGAGCTCTACTCGAAGTGAGGTAACCCTTTGTTGATCGTTCAGCGTCCCCAGATCGAAGAGGAATCGATCTCAGATACAAGATCCAAGATCGTGGTCGAGCCTCTGGAGCCTGGCTTCGGTTACACCCTCGGCAACACGCTCCGTCGCACGCTGCTGTCCCGGATCCCGGGCGCTGCGGTGACCTCGATTCGAATCGAAGGCATCGAGCACGAGTTCTCGACCATCCCCGGCGTCGTCGAGGACGTCGTCGACATCATCCTCAACATCAAGCGGGTGGTGGTGCGGATGCACGGCACCGACACCGAGGTGATCCATCTCACAGCAAAAGGCGCCGGTGAGGTCAAAGCAGGTGATATCCGGCTCCCGGCGGGTGTCGAGATCGTCAACCCTGAGCTTCACATCGCCACGATGAGCGCCAGCGGCCGTTTGGAAATGGAACTGACAGTGGCCCCGGGTGTTGGTTATCGAAGCGCCGACTCCAACAAGGGCTCGGTTTCCACGATCGGTGTCATCCCTGTGGATTCGATCTTCTCCCCGGTTCGCAAGGTCTCCTACCGGGTTGAAAACACCCAGGTGGGCCAGATGACCAACTTCGATCGGCTGGTCCTCGATGTCGAGACCAACGGCGCCATCGATCCCGGCGAGGCGGTTTCCTCTGCAGGCAAGACTCTCCGTGAGCTGATGGGTTTGTTTGCCGACATTGGTGAAGGCGTCGGCCTCGAGCTGGGCGACGTGCAGACTGAGCACGCCGGATTCCCGGAGAAAGAGCTTCCGATCGAGGCGCTCGACCTATCCGAGCGTCCCCGAAACTGTCTCCGCCGCGCTCAGATCAAAACCGTTGGCGAGCTGATCGAGCGGACGTCGGATGACCTCTTGAACATCACCAACTTCGGACAGAAGAGCCTCGAAGAGGTGACTGCCAAGCTCGACGAGCTGGGGCTCAGCCTGGCAGACGCCACCGGCGGTTCCTGATGCCTCGACCCCGCAAGGGTGCACGGCTCGGGGGTTCGCCCTCTCATGAGCGCAAGCTCCTCGCCAACCTGGCGACGGATTTGTTCATGAATGAGAAGGTGACAACCACGCTGCCTCGGGCCAAAGCGGTGCGGCCGTTGGCAGAGAAGCTGATCACCAAGGCACGCAAAGGCGACCTCCACTCCAAGCGGACCGTCCTGCGCACCATCCGCAACCGGGAGGCGGTTTCGAAGCTGTTCGACGATGTGGCTCCCCGTTATGTGGATCGCGCTGGTGGCTACACCCGAATCACAAAGCTCGGCCCCCGTCGTGGAGATGGCGCCGAAGAGGCGATAATCGAATTGGTTTGATTGCAGCCAGGAGCCGCTTTACATGAGGCGGTAGCCCCGGCCGACCGGCGTCTGTTCGTCCGAGACTGTGGCGGCGCGACGTACCTAGGGCTTGGAAAGGTGAGGGTTGGTCTCGGACGAAGTCGGCCGGTAACCAAGAAGTCGGCCGGTAATAGTTAGGCGAGCATCCCGAACAGGACGCCGACCACAACCAGGACACCACCTGCGATCAGAGCTTGGGTGGGTGTCACCTTGGCCTTCAGAAGTCGTGCCGCCAACACGACGTCGAGCATGGTCACCCCTCCGAGCACCAGCAGGAGCAAACCGGCAATCAGAAGGAGGGTGGAGACCAGCGACGGGAGGAGGATGGCGATAAGAAGCGCGGCGAGAACGACGAGCGCCCCGCCTCGGGTGAACACCCAACTCGGGAGGTGGCCACCAATCTTGTTCTCTGCTTGCTCCAAGGCCCGGTCCAGGCGACCTGGTTCCTTGGGAAGTTTCGAGGCCCGCGCAGATGCTTGTTCGTCAGTGGCGGGTGTTGGCGCTCTTTCTGCGCTGCGCGTGGGCGACACGCTTTCGGGGCGGGTGGCCGACTTGCCTGGGGTGGCGTGTTTTGGGGACTTCGAGAGACTCGGCAACTTGAACGGTTTGGGCAGGGACACGATCGACTTCTTGTGATCGTTGAGCCCCGCCGCCTCTTCGAAGGCCGCGCTCTCGCTGAACTGAAGTATCAGCTCCTCGCCTTCGGCCGAGATATGAACGCCTTCAGGACCGGGGGTGAGGTCGATGTCCACCAAGGCCCAGTTGCCGATCTCATGATCTCCGGACGCCACCCGCATCCGTCCGTCGTCGATATCGACAGTGGCCGGGAGCGAACTGGCGTCACCCGGAACTTTCAGGGAAGCACTGAATTGACCCATGCGGTCGTTTATCGGCAGTTATCAGCCCGACTTGCGCGGAAAGGTCAGGAAGTGGTGACCGTCGCTACGGAGATGAAAAGGATGAAAATTATGGCGCCGACGATGAACAGGCCGAGTAGGACCGTGCCGACGATCCCGAGGATCTTGGCCGCATTGGCGGTGCCTCGGTTCTCCGGTGACCGTCTGCCGGCGTCGATTGCCTGCATTTCCTTGTTCCCCATCACCCACGCAAAAGGTGCCAAGACCTGGCAGATGACGATTCCGAGGATTCCCAGCACAAGAGCTGTGGTCGCCTGACTTGCTTCCGGATAGGGAGTCTCGGTCATGAAGTGATTATCGCACGCCGACTTCGACCGGTGCGGGCCAAAACGCCTGTGGCTGTAGCCTGATCGGACGTGTCCCAGCCGCGATACCTCGATTTCGACCGGTCTGAGTGGTCTGCACTGCGGGCCAATACCCCACTGACCTTGACTGAGGAGGACATCGAGAAGATCAGGGGAATCAACGTCCTCCTGGACATGGACATGGTGGAGGCCACTTATCTGCCTCTCTCGCGATTGCTCAACCTCCACGTCCAGGGCAGTCATCAGCTGGCGACAGTGACCGACACCTTTCTCGGAGCACCACCGACCCCGATTCCCTTTGTCATTGGTGTCGCCGGCTCGGTGGCGGTCGGAAAGTCGACGACCTCCCGCGTGCTTCAGGAGCTACTCGCCCGCTGGCCGCACCATCCCCGGGTCGAGTTGGTGACCACCGATGGATTCCTCTTTCCCAATCGGATCCTCGAAGAGCGGGGCCTGATGGAGCGAAAAGGTTTCCCCGAGAGCTTCGATCGGCGCCGGCTTCTCGATTTCGTCGCCAGGGCCAAGTCGGGCGACGACCACCTGGAGACACCGGTTTACTCCCACATCGCATATGACATCGTCCCCGACGAAGTCCGCGTCGTGGTCCGGCCGGACATCCTGATCGTCGAAGGGCTCAACGTGCTGCAAGCGGGGGACGCAGGGGCCTTTGTCTCGGACTACTTCGACTTCTCGATTTTCGTCGATGCCGATCCGGCCCACGTTCGCAAGTGGTACATCGAGCGATTCCTGACGTTGCGCGACACGGCCTTCACCCAAAGTGACGCCTACTTCCGGCGGTTTGCCGGATTGTCCGATGAGGAAGCCGCCAAGGTCGCGCTCGACATCTGGGAGCGGATCAACGAGGTCAATCTCATCGAGAACATCCTTCCCACTAGAGAGCGCGCCTCTCTGATCCTGGAGAAAGCCGAGGATCACTCGGTGCAACTGGTCCGTCTTCGTCGCTGATCTTCCACGCAAATTCGGCCAGGTACCCTCGTCCGGCAATGACCAAGATGTTCTCCCGTGCGGGAAGGGCCAGTCTTCTCGACCGAAAGGCTTTCACCGAGGCATTCTTCGACGACGACGCCCCCGCTGATTCGGCGATCCTCGTCTCATTGGTCGCCGCCGCGGTCTATGTCGGGACTCTGGTCCGGGTCGGGGTTCTGGGCGTGTTCTCGATCGCCGATCTGTTCCAGGTGGTGATTGCCGGCGTCGTCTCCTGGCTGGTGTTGGGTTTCGCCACCTGGTTCGTCGCCAACCGGTTGTTCGGGGCTTCGTCCCGGCCGCAAACGATGATCGGACTCCAGGGGCTGGCGGTGCTTCCCCTGTTGCTCGAAATCTTCGGTTCGGCCATCGGGGGGCTCGGCCTGGTTTGGTATCTGGTGATCCTGGTCGTGGCTACCCGGGAGGCGACGGATCTCAAGTTGCGTGATGCCGCGGTCTCGGTATTGATCGGATTCGCTGTTGCCGCGCTGTTCAGGGCCTTGCTGAGCGTGCCGTTTGCGGCGCTCGGCGCCCTGTTCTGATGCCCTCTTATCGTCTCGATCTGGCCTACGACGGGACCGGATTCAGGGGTTATGCCCGTCAAGATGGCCAGCGCACGATCCAGGGTGAGCTCGAGACGGCCTTGAAAGCCATCCTCGGGACCTCAACACCGACGACGGTGGCGGGACGTACCGATGCCGGGGTCCACGCCAAGGGTCAGGTTGTCTCATTCGAGATCGAGCAGAACATCGACGCGCCGCAACTCGCTCGGTCTCTCAATGGGGTTCTTGGCCCCGAGATCTCGGTCTCGGATGTCAACCGCGTCGACGACGACTTCAACGCCCGCTTCTCGGCGACCTATCGACGCTATCGCTACCTGGTTTCGGTGGCCCTCGCTTCAGATCCTCTGACACGCCACCAGGTGTGGCACGTCGGACGTTCACTGGACATCGAGGCGATGACCGCGGTGGCCACGGCTGTCGTCGGTGAGCACGACTTCAGCGCCTTCTGCAGGTCGGTCGCCGGCAAGAGCAACGTCCGGCTCGTCGATGAAGCGCGATGGGAGTCGGCGGACCATCTGCTGACGTTCTGGATCCAGTCCAATGCGTTCTGTCACCAGATGGTCCGATCGCTCGTAGGCTTCGCCTACGACATCGGTCGGGGGTTCACCGCAGTCGATTCGATCTCAGAGATCATCGATGCGGGTGATCGGAGCCGGATAGCCACCATCGCTCCCCCCCACGGGTTGACGTTGTGGGAGGTCGGGTACTAGCCGGGACCGGGCCCACCGATGGTGGTCTGAACCTCAGATCCGGCCCGGGTCGATTCCACGCCGATTCACCTTCTGACCCAGAGTCATCAGGCCATTTCCGATGGCGTCGATGACCGGATGGCGCGCAGGCTCAGCATCGATCGATGGCTGGCGAAGCCGTCCTCGGTCGGGTGCGAATCTCGTCTCATCGGACCTTTCGGCAGCCTTCTTGGCAGATTTCCGTGACACTTGTCCTCCTTGTGAGCGGCCGCCCTGGCGGTGGCCGCAGTGGCTATTGGACAAGTCGCGACGCTTCGGCGGTATGGGGACCTTTCCCTGGGGAATCTCCCCTATGGTCAGCTGGTTGCCGCATCGAGGGCGGCGGCGATGCGAGCCGCGTGATCGGCATCTCGGGTTTCGACCGAAAGCTCGATCTCGACGGTGCCGAAGGGGAGGCGGAAGCCCTCGCGGTGATGCTCGACATGGACCAGGTTGCCCCCGTTCTCGGCAATCACCCCCAAGATCCGGAAGAGGTTGCCGGGCTGATCCGGCACCAGGACCTCGAACTTGGCGAACCGGCCCGAAGCCTCGAGACCGTGTCGGACCGCCTTGCCCAGGAACATGAGGTCGATATTCCCCCCGGAAAGCACGATGCAGATGGGGTCGGGTGCATCATCAGGTATCAACTTCTCCATCAGGGCCGCCACCCCGACCGCCCCCGCCGCCTCGACCATCAACTTCGATCTCTCCAGGATGAGGGTGAGAGCGGCCGTGGTTTGAGCATCGTTCACCACCAGGAACTCGTCGACGTATTCCTCGGCGATCTCCCAAACCAGATCCGAAGGTACCGAGACCGCGATGCCGTCGGCCACCGTGGGTTTCCCTCTCGGATAGTCCCGGACCACCTCACCCTTGCGACGGCTGGCGGCGTAGACCGCGGCCGCTGCGATCTCGACACCGAGGATCTTGACACCCGGTTTGACCGATCGGACTCCGACCGCGGTGCCGCTGAGCAACCCGCCACCCCCGGTAGGGATGACAACCGTGCCCACATCGGGCAGCTGTTCGATGATCTCGAGGCCCATGGTCCCCTGTCCGGCGATGATCAGCGGATCGTCATAGGGATGCACCAGGCGAGCGCCTGTCTTGGCGGCATAGGCAGCGGCGAACTCGACAGCATCCGCCAACGAGCTTCCCCCCAATTCGACCTCGGCGCCATAGTCCTGAGTCGCCTTGATCTTGGGTATGGCCGCTCCCTCGGGCATGAACACCGTGCATTTCGAGCCGGAGAACGCCGCGGCGAGCGCAACTCCTTGGGCGTGATTGCCCGCCGAAGCGGCCACCACCGGCTGGCCACCCAACCTGGTCACGACGTTCAATGCTCCCCGGATCTTGAAAGACCCGGCGCGTTGCATGCACTCGGCTTTGAGATAGACGTCGCGGCCGGTGAGACGGCTGAAGGATTGTGACCAAACGAGCGGGGTCTCGGTTACCCGACCCTCGAATCTCGAACGGGCCTCTTTGATGTCTTCCAGAGTGATCATCGCGATTGGCCTAGCTGGTGGCTCCGGCGTAGCATATGCCCGCTCCCCACGCGGGAGCCGTTTCCCGACGTCCCCGGTATCTTTCGACCTGCCGAGGCGCGATTCACATGACAATGAACAAGACCTATTCGCCCAAACCCGGTGACATCAAACGTGTTTGGCATGTCGTAGACGCCACCGATCTTCCGTTGGGTCGTCTCGCGTCCGAGGTGGCCACGATTCTTCGCGGGAAGCACAAGCCGACCTATGCGCCTCATGTCGATGGCGGCGATTTCGTGATAGTCGTCAACGCCGAGAAGGTCGCCGTCACTTCCAACAAGAGCCAGAGCAAGATCTACTACCGCCACTCGGGTTACCCGGGAGGCATCAAAGCCGAGACCTTCGAGAACCTACGAGAGCGCCGGCCGGAGGCGATCATCGAGCGCGCGGTGACGGGCATGCTCCCCAAGAACAAACTCGGCCGCCAGATGGCCCGAAAGCTCAAGGTCTACGCAGGACCGGATCATCCCCACGTCGCCCAGGGCCCACAACCCCTGGAGTTCGACATTCGAAAGGTGGAACTCTGATGTCGAAGCCCCTTGTCCAGGCCACCGGGCGCCGCAAGTCGTCCGTTGCCAGGGTTCGCCTTCGTGACGGATCGGGTCAGGTCACACTCAACGGCCGCCAACTCGAAGACTATTTCCCCACCATGGCGTCCAGGCTGCGGGTCATGGAGCCGCTGCAGATCACCACGACCCAGGGGCGCTATGACGTCGACGCCACGCTTGAAGGCGGTGGCACCACCGGCCAGGTCGACGCTCTCCGACTCGGCATCTCCCGTGCCCTCATAGTTCTCGATCCGGAGCTTCGGCCCATGCTGAAAAAGGCGGGCATGCTCACCCGTGACGCGCGCGTGGTCGAGCGCAAGAAGTACGGCCTCCGCAAAGCGCGGCGGGCCCCGCAGTACACGAAGCGCTGATCTTGGCGGATCTCCGTCGTCTTCTCGACGATGGGAAGCCCATCTTCGGAACCGACGGTGTTCGAGGTGTCGCTGGATCCGAGCTGACACCCGAGTTAGCCATGGCAATTGGCAGGGCGGCGGGATCCAACCTCCGGGGCGGTCCGGTCGTCGTAGGCCGAGACACCCGCCGATCTGGCGAGATGCTGTCGTCTGCCCTCCAGGCTGGCTTCCATGCGGTAGGGATCGACACGGTCGATGTCGGCGTGTTGCCGAGCGGTGGCATCAGCTATCTGACAGCGACCTCGGGCGCCACCATGGGCGCTGTCGTCTCCGCATCGCACAACCCGGCAGAGGACAACGGGATCAAGCTGCTCGCCGCCAGAGGTACCAAGCTGCCTGACGAGGTTGAGCGTGAGATCGAGGACAGGCTGCGATCCTCGGGGTTCCGCTCCGCATTCGGCCCGGCCATTGGCACGCGATTCATGGGTAATGATGCTCTGGAGTCCTATGTGACCCATCTCCTGACGATTTCTCGCTACAAGCTGCGTGGGCTGCGCGTTGCCCTCGATTGCGCCAATGGCGCGGCGTACCAGGCAGCTCCGATGCTGTTCGAGAGGCTCGAGGCGGATTTGGCCGTGTTCGGGGAGACACCCGATGGAAGCAACATCAACAGGGGCTGCGGGGCGACCCACCCTGAGTTCCTCGCCGAGCATGCAGGTGGCCGCATCGGGCTCTCCTTCGATGGCGATGCCGATCGATTGATCGCCATCGACGAGGACGGCAAGGTGGCGAACGGCGACGTGATCATGGCGATCGTCGCCCGCCATCTGAAGGGTCAGGGCAAGCTGACCAAGAATCTGGTGGTGGCAACGGTGATGTCGAACCTCGGCTTCCGCAAATCGATGGCTGAAGCCGAGATCGAGATAGTCGAGACCAAGGTCGGCGACCGCTATGTGATGGAGGCTCTGATCGAGCGCGAGGGGTTGTTGGGCGGGGAGCAGTCGGGGCATGTCATCTTCCTCGACCAAGGTCAGACGGGAGACGGCCTCTTGACGGCGGTGCGCCTTCTCGATGTCGTTGCGGGCACAGGCAAGGAACTTCGTGAGCTGCGAGCCGAGGCGATCATCGAGTACCCGCAAATCCTCACCAGCGTCTTCGTTGATCGCTCGGTGGATCTAGACGCCGACTTGGGGTATTGGGAGCGCGTGCGGGCCGTTGAGGAGGAGTTGGGTGGCGAGGGACGGGTTCTGATCCGGGCGTCGGGCACCGAGCCCGTGATCCGAATCATGGTGGAAGCCTCTTCCGAAGAGGCGGCGAGGCATTACGCTGATCTCCTACTGGAAATGACCGAGAGTTCATTCGGAAAGGGGTGACGACCAAACACACACCAGCAATGCGTGCGACAGACAAAGCGCCAGGCCTCGCAACTGCGAGGTGACGAGGAGGAAGGTCATCGAAGAATTCGGCGGATGCCTTCCCGGCCAGCTCAGGTCGACAGGGTTGAGAGGAAAAACCGGGAGCAATCTCGGAACAGAGACTCACCCGTGAGCGCCGGTCACCGGCTCCCTCGCACGCCATCCCCATTTCGTAATTGGGACGAACAGGGTCGTATTCGACCCCTGAGAATCCCAATTAGCTCGTTGATGAAAAGGAAGAGATATGTGCGGAATTGTCGGATATGTGGGTCCCCGTCAAGTGCTCGACGTCTTGATGCCCGGCCTGGCCCGGCTCGAGTATCGGGGCTATGACTCGGCAGGGGTCGCCCTCAACTACGGAGATTCGATCACGGTCCTCAAACAAGCCGGGCGGATCGCTGACCTCCAGAGCCTCGTGGATCGGGAACAACCCGCCGCTGCCCACACCGGGATAGGTCACACCAGATGGGCGACCCATGGTGCGCCCAATACCGGCAATGCCCATCCACACTTGGACTGCCGTCGTGAAGTCGTCGTGGTCCACAACGGGATAATCGAGAATTGGATGGACCTCAAGGACAAGCTGGTCCAGGGAGGCCACGTCTTCGAGAGCGACACCGACACCGAAGTCGTTGCTCACATGATCGAAGACATGTCTGATATCCCGCTCGCCGATGCGGTCCGCCACGTGATGAACGAGGCCGACGGCGCCCTTGCCCTGGTGGTTATGCGTCGTTCCGAGCCGGACCTCCTGGTTGGGGCCCGTCGAGGTTCACCGCTGGTGGTGGGGCGCGGCGTGGGGGAGAACTTCCTCGCCTCCGACATACCCGCCTTCCTCGAGTACACCAGGGAGATGGTTGTCATCGAGGAGGACAGGATCGTCGAGATCCGCCCGGACTCGATTCTCCTCTCGGATCTCGAGGGCAACCAGCTCGAGTTGGACCAGCGGACCGTCGAATGGGATCTCGAAGCCGCCGAGAAGGGCGGCTATGCGACCTTCATGCTGAAGGAGATCTTCGAACAGCCCCACGCCATCATCGACACCCTGGCAGGCAGGGTTGTCGCCCCAGGGAGGGTCGTCCTCGACGAGCTGAAAATCGAGAATCGACTGCTCCGTGAGATCGACAAGGTGTTCGTCATCGCCTGCGGGACTTCGTATCACGCGGCGATGATGGCCAAGTACGCCATCGAGCGTTGGACCAGGCTCCCTGTGGAGATCGACATCGCGTCTGAGTTTCGGTATCGGGACCCGGTCCTCGATCACAACTCGCTCGTGATCGGCATCAGTCAGTCCGGCGAGACGATCGACACTCTGGCTGCGATTCGATATGCGCGCGCCCAGGGCTCGACCGTGATTGGCGTCTCGAATGTCGTCGAATCGGCACTGGCCCGAGAGGCCGACGCGGTGCTCTACACCAGGGCCGGCCCCGAGATCGGAGTTGCCGCCACCAAGACGTTCACCACCCAGCTCGTCGCCTTGCAACTGCTCGGCCTCTACCTGGCCCAGGTTCGGGGAACTCTCGATCCGGGTGCAATCGAGTTGCTGGTCAAAGAGATGATGCGCCTTCCGGAACAGGTCGAAAAAGTGTTGTCGCGAGACGATGAGATCGCGCAACTCACCGAGATGTGGGCGAACACAGAGGATTTCTTCTTCCTCGGTCGCTCCGGGGACTTCCCGGTTGCGATGGAAGGCGCTCTCAAGCTCAAGGAGATTGCATATGTGCGAGCCGAGGGTTACGCCGCCGGTGAGATGAAGCACGGCCCGATTGCTCTCATCGAACCGGGTGTGGTCGTCGTGGGAGTCGCCACCGACAGTCACGTGCAGACCAAGACGCTGTCCAACATGGAGGAGATGAAAGCCAGGGGCGCGACCATCATCCTGGTCGCCGAGGAGGGTGACGACGTCGGTCATGTCGCCGATCACGTGATCCGGGTGCCGGCCGGGCCCGACCTCCTGTGCACAGTCACTGCGGTGGTGCCACTGCAGCTGTTGGCCTATCACCTGGCGACAGCGCGGGGACTGGATGTGGACAAACCACGCAACCTGGCGAAGACGGTCACGGTCGAGTAGGTGAGTGGTCGAGGCGGGGGGTCGAGCAGCCCTTTGGCCGGCCGACTTCGCCCTTCGGTCAGGGTCCGCTTGTCGTGACGGGTCGAGCTGCCGCGTCGAGACACCTCGGGCGAACAGACGCCGGTCGGCCGGATGATCGGCGTTGAGTCCACGCCGGTAACCTCAATCCTGTGCGCATCATCGGCTTGGGAGTAGATCTCGCCGACATCGATCGCGTCGAGGGAGTGCTGGCCCGGTACCCGAG
>JALYNX010000131.1 GCA_030772935.1 Actinomycetota bacterium
CGGCGCAGGCCCAAGCGGCTTCGGCGATCCGGTTCCACAGGTCACGTGCCTTGACCGTCTTGCGCACCGAGCCATCGGTGCGATTGATCAGGTCCCAATCGCTGTCGTCCACGACGGATTGGACGAAATCGTTGGTGATCCGCACCGAGTTGTTCGAGTTCTGACCCGAGACCGTGGCGTAGGCGTCACCGTTGAAGTCGGCGGCGAACCCGCCGTGGTTGATCAGGACCCGGGCCTTGTCCTCTTCGACTTTCTTCCAGTCGACGAACTTCTCGATGTCGGGGTGATCGACGTCGAGGATGACCATCTTGGCGGCGCGACGGGTGGTGCCTCCCGACTTAATCGCGCCCGCAGCGCGGTCGCCGATCTTGAGGAAGGACATGACCCCCGAGGACTTGCCACCGCCGGAGAGCCGCTCGTTCTCGGCGCGGATCATCGAGAAGTTGGACCCGGCTCCGGAGCCGAACTTGAAGATGCGGGCTTCACGGACCCAGAGGTCCATGATCCCACCCGGGTTCACCAGGTCGTCCTTCACGCTGAGTATGTAGCAAGCATGGGGTGTGGGCCGGCTGTAGGAGTCAGGGGAGGCCTTCATCTCCCCGTCGGCGCTGTCGACATACCAGAGACCTTGGGCGGGGCCGGTCAGTCCATAGGCCCAGTTGAGCCCGGTGTTGAACCACTGCGGGGAGTTGGGGGCGGCCATCTGGTTGGCGAGCATGTAGCGGAGCTCGTCCTCGAAGGCAGCGGCGTCCTCGGTCGAAGCGAAGTAGCCCTCCTTCTCTCCCCAGTGTCGCCAGGTGCCGGCGAGACGGTTGAACACCTGCTTGGCCGAACGCTCCGGGCCCATGACCGGCTGACCGGCTTCGTCGAAGATCTGGTTCCCCTCGTCGTCGAACTGGGGGACACCTGCCTTGCGGAAATACTTCGAGACCATGATGTCGGCGGCGACCTGTGACCAGCCGGAGGGGATCTCGGCGTCGGTCATCTCGAAGACGATCGAGCCATCAGGGTTGGTGATCCGGGAGTCACGACGGGACCATTCGATCTTGTCGTAGGCGTCCTTGCCAGCCTCGGTGAAGCGACGATTGATCCGCAGGCCGTTAGTCATGAATAGTGCCTCCTCGCACTGTTTCGTCCTTCGTCATGGTACGAGGACGAGGTCCATAAATCAGCTCCTACCACTAGATGTAGTGGTGCGTGGGGAAGTGACCACGATATCTAGTATGGACTTCAATACTGTAATTACATCTGTGTCATGGGTCAAGCACTCTTTTTCCACAACCGTCGAGAGCTGCCTCAGGGCGCGAAGAACAACGCTCTGACGGGGAAGTGAACGCCTCGCTCAGCGTCCAGGGGAAGTGCCGGGCACCCTAGAACCAAGGGTGTCGCCGGGTCCAGTTCTGCGCTGGAGATTTTTCGCGAGGCTCCCGCGCTGGCGATTCTCAGAGAACCCACATCATTCGCGAGGCTCGCGGCGGCCAGAATCACCGTGATGCCAACCGTCCTCGTTGTTGACGACGACCGATCGATTCGTGAAGCCCTCGATCGGGGGCTCACTCTCGAGGGTTTCGAGGTATTGGCCGCGGGTAGTGGCGAAGAGGCGATCGAGGTCGCGTACCAGGCCCGTCCTCATGTGGTGGTGCTCGATGTTGGGCTGCCGGGCATCGACGGAGTGGAGGTGGTCCGTCGCATCCGCGCCGCTGGTGACGACGTCCCGATCTGCATCCTCTCCGCCCGGGTCGAGGTCGGGGATCGGGTGGCTGGGCTCGAGGCCGGGGCCGACGACTACCTCGTCAAACCGTTCGTCCTCGCCGAGCTGGTCGCCAGACTCAATGCCCTGCTCCGACGGCGACCCGAGGCCGATGTCCTGGTCCTGACCGCCGGTGAGCTACGGGTGGACACGGCACGACGCAGGGTCCAGCGCAGCGGTCGTGAGATCGAGCTCACCAAACGTGAATTCCACCTTCTCGAGACTCTGATTCGCAACCAGGGCATCGTGCTCAGCCGGCCCCGCCTCCTCGAGTTGGTATGGGGCTACGACTTCGAGGTGAACACCAACGTGGTCGACGTCTTCGTTGGGTACCTACGCCGCAAGCTCGAAGAGGATGAAGGCTCCCGTCTGATCCACACCGTCCGTGGAATCGGGTTCGTGCTCCGCACATGAGTCTCCGCCTGCGAGTCGCTCTGTTCACGGCTGCGGGAACGTCGCTGCTGATGGTGCTGGGATCATTGGTGGTGATCGGCGCATTCCGTACCGATCAGATCGCATCGGTCGACTCGGTGCTGGCGGCGCAGTATCAGGTGCTGGCCCAACCGGCCGCCACTGCGGCGCGTCTTAACCGGCCAAGGCTCGAAGAGCTAGCCAATCAGCGACTGGTGGCACCCGCCGTGGTCAGGGTGTGGCAAGGAGATCGGCTCCTGCTCGAGTTGGGGGCGGAGGACCTGGGCGGTTTGCCTGCCGCCAGGACGGGTTACAGCACATTGGTCGGTGAGTCCGCCCGTTACCGCGCCTTCAGCGAGACAGTCGAACCGACTCTGGCCATCGGCCGAGGCGTCGATGTGGAAGTTGCGATGTCCCTCGAACAGGTGGACGCGGTGTACGAGCGAATGCGGACCCGGCTGCGACGGGTGGTGGTGCTTGGGGTTGGGCTCTTCGGGCTCGCCGGCTGGGTCGCCGCGGCCGGTGCCCTCGCCCCGCTGGCTCGACTCCGCAAGGCCACCGAGCATGTGACCGCAACCAACGACCTAACGACTCGCGTGGGCAGTGATCAGGGGCCCCGCGAGGTCAAAGAGCTGGCAGCCTCGTTCGAGGCGATGTTGGCTCGGCTCCAGCAGGCTGGCCTCCAGCGGGAGGAGGCGCTCGAATCCGCTCGCACCTTCGCCGCAGCCGCGGCCCACGAGCTCCGCACTCCGATCACCAGCATCGGAGCCAACCTCGAGGTCCTGTCTGCGCATCCCGAGGTCGAGGATCGCGAGGACCTGGTCGCGGACCTGGTCGCCGAGCATCGGCGCCTGGTGGGTCTCCTCGAGGCTTTACGTCTTCTCTCCCGGGGCGACCTGACCGGCCCCGAGGCGTTTGAGGATCTCGACCTCGCCGATCTGGTGGAGCAGACCGTGGACAACGCTCGTCGGCGCGACCCCACCGCTCGAATCACGGTCGCCGTTCCCGAAGGGCCCATCATCGTCAGGGGGTGGCCCGAGGGGCTGCGACTGATGATCGACAATCTGGTGGCCAATGCCATCACCCATGGCCGGAGCGCGGAAGGATCCGCCGAAGTCACCGTTGCGCTGACCAGCGAGGCCCAAGGCATCTCCTTGACCATCACCGACCGCGGGCCCGGTGTCCCGGTTGAGGAGCGAGGCACGGTCATGGGCCGATTCGTTCGGGGTAGCTCGGCTCAGGGAGCCGGAAGCGGGTTGGGGCTGGCCCTGGCTGCCCAACAGGCGCGGATCCACGGCGGGTCGATCACCATCGATGATGCTCCGGGCGGGGGAGCGGCGATCACCTTCCGACTCCCCTGATCCTTCACCCGCTCCTCACAATTGCCACAGAGTTCTCACAAGGTTGGCGTCGAACATTGGTGATGACCGAACCCAACCTGGAGGTAGAAATGTCAATCCGTCGGATCGCGATGGCAGTCGGGCTCACCACCATCATGCTGCTCAGTGCCACACCGGCAATGGCGGCAAGCCCCGGTTCTGAGCAACGCAAGGAGAGGCTCGATCTGGCCTGCGCCCGGGTCCCGAATCTCACGAATCGGGTTGAGAGGGTGCTCGCCCGGCTGAATGGCGACACAGACACGATCGGGTCGATCGCCTGGCTCGAGACCAAGGCCGACGCCGCCCGTGAGCACGGGCGTGACCAGTTGGCCGAGTTCATCGAGAATCGGATCGCGGTTCACACCGAGCGCATCGATGTCCTCGAGATCCGCCTCGAGAACCTGGCCGAAGCGGCCGCCGCCTGTGAGTCCAGAACATGAAGCGAGCGCTCGTGGTCCCTTTTGTCCTGCTTCTTGCAGCCTGCGCCGAGATGGGTGGAGTGTCCGACACTCCACCCATCTCAACCGAGACTTCGATGACCGTGGCTCTGACGGTGCCCGCGGTAAATCAGACCACAGCCGCCGCCTCCTCGACAATCGTCCGGGCGAGCACCGTCACCGAGGCCGAAGTTGCCGAACTGGAAGGGGTGCTCGACGAGGTCGAGCAGTTGGTCGACGACACCGATAACTTGATTGAAGAGCCGTTGCCTGAGGCTTAGGCCTTTGACTGGAGGTGCGCCTCCAGAAACCAGAGGTCCCTGTCGGTCTGACGGGACACCTCGGTGAACAAGTCACTGGTGCTGGTGTCACCCAGATCGTCGGATTCCTCCATCGCACGTCGGGTGCTGGCCGCGTAGTGGGCGACCCGGTCGGCGACCGCCTTGACCGCCGCCATGCCTTTCACCGCCGCGGTCGGATACTCCGTGAGGGTCGACGCTGACGCCGCCTGGCGAACCGTCCCGTTGGCGGTGCCGCCAAGGGTCGTGGCGCGCTCGGCGATCAGGTCGGAGAACTCGAGCACATGGCCGGCGATGTCGTCGAACAGCAGATGGAGCTGGATGAAGTCGCTGCCCTTCACGTTCCAGTGGGCGTATTTCACCTGGGTGAACAGATCGGTGGTGTCGGCGAGCTGACGATTCAGCAGATCTACCAACTTCACACGGACATCCTCGGGGATGTCGATGCGGGTCTCGTGGAGGTCGGACATAAGCATCTCCCTTTCGCTAGGAGTCATGGACGAGGGTACCCCTGCAGCAAACATGGTTTCGTGTCGCGGCCCAAGAAGGGCCGCTGGTTTGGGCGGCCGGGTTCGACGGGTAAAGAGTTGCTACCGATGACTTTTTCTTCGTTCAATCTGTCTGCTCCCGACGTGGTGATCGCGACGGCGGTTCACAACGGGCACGAGCTCCGCCCCGAGCTGGCCGGTCTGATGAAGCTCGATGAATCGACGCGGTTGCGGGAAGAGGACCCTCACACCGGCGCATTGGCGGCTCGCTTCACTTCCAATGTGGTCGTCCATCGATCTCGATTCGAGGTCGATCTGAATCGAGAACGGGACCTGGCCGTGTATCGGGTACCCGATGACGCCTGGGGCCTCGACATCTGGTGTGAGCCCCTTACCCACGAGGCGGTTTCTGAGTCTCTCCGGTTGCACGACGGGTTCTATGCCGATCTCGCCTCGACACTCGACGAGCTCGTTTCGAGGAGAGGAGGCTTCGTCCTCTATGACATCCACTCCTACAACCATCGCCGGGGGGGTCCCGACTCCGAGCCGGATCAGCCCGACGAAAGCCCGTTGATCAACTTGGGCACCGGGTCCCTGCCCGGGAAATGGCGACTGGTGGCCGATGCCTTCCTCGAGAGCATGGAGTCGGTGACCTTGGACGGTGCTGGGATCGACATCGGGGAGAACGTGCGTTTCGAAGGCCGCCAGGTGGCGCAATGGGTACACGACACCTTTGGGGACGTTGGGTGTGCGCTAGCCATCGAGTTCAAGAAGGTCTTCATGGACGAGTGGACCGGAGAAGTCGATGCGGACCTCCTGGCCGAGCTCGGAGATGCTCTCGTGGGAACGCTCGACTCCGTCGAATCAGCCTGGGCCCGGGTATGAGCGTCCACGAGATCGATCTCGCCCTCGATCGCCGTCTCAGTGAGATCGGAGGCTTGATGCCGATGCTTCAGCTCCTGACGCCGACCAACGTGCCGGGGATGAGACGTGCCTTCCTCGACGGTGAGGTCAGCCAGCCTGAGTTCACCTATCGAGAGCTTCCCGATCTCGCCTTCTTGGCCGCGGAGCTTGCCGCGGTTCACCCGGAGGAGGCCACCGACCCGGTCCTCATCCACATGATCCGGGGCCTGCACCGAGA
>JALYNX010000132.1 GCA_030772935.1 Actinomycetota bacterium
CCTCATCGAGTGCGGTCAGCTTCGCCAGTTCGGCAAGCATCCGGAGATGGTCGAGACGACTGGCCATCGCCAGGGAGACTATCGGCGGTCCTCGTCGACGAGTGTCGCCACGGTGGCATTGGTGACCGCGATCAGATCGGTGGGTGAGATCTCCAACTGGCCCTGGTGATCCTCGCCGGCATCCGCACATTGTCCCATCACTCTCCCAACCAGAGACCCGGGTCAAATTCGGCACGTGCCGCGGCTCGCACACTGATCCGCCCGAAGACCAGGACCTCTACTTCCCGGACAGTCATGACGGCGACTGTCCTCGGCCGCATCGAGAGGTCGACCGGACAACGGCACGAGACCAACCGCGAGCCGTTTCGTGTCGCGTACTCGGCGGCAAGCGCCGCCGGCGACCCGGACCCAGCAGCGGGATAAGTGGCGACGGCCGCTGCCAGGGCCCCTGCCTCGGCGGCGGTGTAGGCCTCCTCGCGGGCCGCGATCAGGGCTCCAACGGAGGTGGCGGCCACGCCGACCATCGATATGACCGCCACCCACCCGATGACGAGGATCGTCACCCCTCCCCGGTCCGACCTCACCTCTCGGTGCGCATCGAAGCCGACGCCGTGAGATCCACCCCAAAGCCCGCGGGAAAGGGCACCCCCAACAGGTGACGCAGGCTGACCGTGACCCGTGCCGGGACCCCAACCCGGTCGGGCCGTTCGACAGAGATCCTGGCCCGTTCCCGAACCTCGGGTGCGAGGGCCGCCATCACCGAGTCGACTGCGCGGGATGGATCGGGCGTGGTGGCCGCCACCCTGGCCCCGTCACGCGCCGCAGCCTGCAGTTCGAATCTGGTCTGGGCGATACGCATGACCTGAATCGATGCCACTGCCACCAACACCACCAGGGGCAGAACCAGGAAAAACTCCACGGTTGCCGAGCCCCGCTCGTTCAGAATCTGCCCACGACCCAATCGATGACCTTCCCGAATAGGCCACCGAGCAGGCCGCCGCCGCTTCCCGACTGAAGCCACTTCAAAGCCACGATCGCCAGGGCGGTCGCCGCCAGGATCACGAGGAAGTACTCCACTGTGCCCTGACCGCGATCGTGGTCCCGAGCGACTATCCATGTCCAAATACGAGCCATCGGCTCTCCTTCCAATTCGGTGACCGACCGATACGGGGAGAAGTGCGGAGCTCATGTCAGAGGCTCAGAGAGGTCGGCGAACAGCCGAAGCAGCGAGGGCGCATAGAGGAGCAGGACCAGGCCGGGGAGTACGAGCAATGTGATGGGCATGATCAGGCGGACCGGCAAGCTTCGGGCTCGCTCCAGACGCCGGGTGCGTTCGGCGGCGATGTCGGCATCCAGCAACGAGCGGACAGTGTCGGCCACCGGAGACCCGGACCTCTGCGCCCGCGCCAACTGGGCCACCAGACCCCGGATGTCCCCTTGACACTCCTCGACTGCAGCGGTGAGACCCTTGACCGTCGCCAGGCGGGCCGCCAGCGTCAGCTCGCGGTGCCCGGGGAAAACTGATGAGGCATGTTGCAGCGCAGCCAAGGTCGACCGGCCCCCGCGGAGCTCGACGAGCAAGACCAACAGCACAGGCCTGATCGGAGGGGTAACCCGCTTCCGCCTTCGGAAGCTTCCCAGCATCGACCCCACGAGAATGGCGACTGCGAGCGCAGGGCCACCCACGACAAGACCGAGCGATCCCAGGAGCAAGGCGGTCAACGGGCTCTCCTCAGTATCGACCCTGCAATCACGATCCCGATGACGATCAGGGCCAACCCGATGACCGCCGAGATCCGCTGCGCAGACGTTGCGAGATATCCACCTAAGCGCCCGTTGATCGAAACCGAGCCAATTGCAACCAGGGGCACCAGGAGCAGGACCACCGCCGTGGCTCGGGCAGGGGCCGTTGCGGTGGCAACCTCATGGGCAACCTCCACCTGGGCGAGCGACAGGACCGCCAACTCGTCAAAGAGCGCAGCAGCGGGAGAGCCGAGGCGGGAAAGGCGTTCGATGACTGCGCCGACCTCGATGCCGATCTCCTCGAATTCCTCCCGCGCGGCAGCGGCGAGGTCGGGTAACGGTGCGCCATCACGACTCATCTGTTCCAACCCAGCCGCTCCCACTGACGCTGCGGCGCGTTCCAAAGCGAATCGGAGTGATGCTCCGGACCGCAATTCGCCCGCAACCGCCTCACAGAACAAGGCGGTTCGAGCGGAGACCCGGGGACGGGCGCGCCAGACATGAATCGCAATCAATGCAGCCACTGGGACCGGCGCCAGGTGCACCGAAGCGAGGAGCAGGGTCCGGCGTGGGTCGAGCCCTGCGATGACCCCCCACGCCAACAATGCGGCTGCGATCATTCGGCGACTCCTACCTGACCCCGAGGGCCCACCGTGGAAACGGTCTGGATGCGACGCTCCGACCCGGCGCGCTCTATCTGGACGACGCTATCGACGGCGGCATGGAGCTGGCGGCGGACCGACGTCTCGGAGGTGTCACCGGCGGAGAGCGCGAGCGTCTCCAGCCGCCACAGAGCTTCTTCCGGCGAGTTGGCGTGAACCGTCGAGAGCGATCCGCGGTGACCGGTGTTGAGTGCCCAAACCAGGTCCAGCGCCTCAGGGCCTCTTACCTCACCGACAATGATCCGATCAGGTCGCAAGCGAAGAGCAGACCTCAGCAGCGACCGGATCGTGATCTCACCCGCTCCCTCCGCGTTTGGGGGGTGGGCCTCCAGCCTGACGACGTGGCCTGGAAGCCTCAACTCGGCAGCATCCTCGATGGTCACCACCCGTTCGTGGCTCGGGATGAGGCTCCCGAGCAAGTTGAGCAAAGTCGTCTTGCCTGCTCCGGTTCCACCGGAAACGATGATCGTCTTTCGAGATCGGACTGCATCGGCGAGGACAATCGCCTGGCCCGCGGAAGCCGTTCCCAGGGCAACTAGGGCTTCCAGAGAATCAACTGCCTGGGTGAATCGTCGAATGGCAACGATCGGGTGATCGACCGAAGCAGGTGGCGTGACGGCATGTAGCCGGCTCCCGTCAGGGAGCCGGGCATCGACCATCGGGGAGGAGCGATCGATACGGAGACCGAGTGGAGCGATCACACGCTCGACTGCCGCCAGCAATGACTCGTTGCTCTCGAAACCAACGTCAGCTCGGCTCATTTCTCCGCCGCGGTCAACCCAGACTTCCCGGGGGCCATTGACCAACACATCGGTGACCTCGGGATCACGGAGCAGGGCTTCAATGGGGCCCAGACCGAGCACCCGGTCGACAACGGCGCCGGCTAGTTGACTGGCTCGATCGGGGGCGGCGAGGCGCAGCCTGCGTTCTGCCTCCGCCACAACTTCACCTCGGCGCATAGGGACAGTGCCGGATGCGATTTGGCCGGCAACCTGTTCGATCACGCCCACGGCATCCCCCACACCCGCTCCCACACATGAAGCCATCGCCCACGAGCAGGCAGCCGGCCCGCCAACAGGTTGCGAGCGTTTCGGGCACCGAGCCTGGGGAGGACCGGGCCCGGGCCGGGTGGGCGCACCCCGCCGACCACCGTCTGCCAAACGGCGGGAATCACTTCGGTCGGGGCCAAAAGGCCGGGTAGCAGTGAACGCACGGGAACCGTCGGGCCGGGCCAGGCCTCCGCCGAACACCGCACAACCACCGCCGGCCAATTGGCGGAGAGTCTCTCTATCAAAGGAAGCCCGGCGACGGGATCAACCGATCCCGCAGCGATCACGGCAACCCCGGTCCGGGCCGGGCTCAACTCATTCAAAGCTGGCCCATCTTCGAGCAGATCGGCCAGCGTGCGATGGGTGTCCAAGCCCGGACCGTGGCTCATATCGACAATGAGGGCGGTGCCGGCGGCTGCCCCCAACCCCAGTGCACCGAACAGCGATAGCACCGGATCGGGCGACTCGACTCCGAGCACGCCCCTTCTCCCCACCCCCTCCATGATTCGAACCTATAAGTCTCGACCTGTCGTCACAAGACCCTTGGCCCCGGGGAAGCGGCAACGCCAGGAAGTAGTTTGACCCCACGTGACCGCGGCCGCATTTTTCGATCTCGACAAGACGATCATCGCCAAGTCGTCGACCCTCGCCTTCACCAAACCCCTCTATCGGGCGGGCTTCCTCAGCAAGCGTGCCCTAGCCAAGGCGGCAATCGCCCAGGCCTACTACCAGTCATTCGGAGCGGACCACGCCCAGCTGGAAAGGGTCAAGGACGAGCTGGCGGCGATGACCAAGGGATGGTCGCGCCAGGAGGTCGTGTTGCTGGTGGAAGAGACCGTCGACGAGGTGGTGGCGCCTATGGCCTACGCAGAGGCTCTCGCCCTCATCGACAGCCATCGCCGTGCAGGGCGAAAAGTCGTGGTCATCTCGGCTAGCCCTGAAGAGATAGTCAGGCCCTTGTGCCGGTATCTGGGCATCGACGACGTCATCGCCACCACGAGTGCCATCGACGAGGACGGGCGCTATACCGGGACTATCGAGCTCTATGCGTATGGTCCGGCCAAGGCAGAGGCAATGATCGAAATGGCCAGGTCCGACGGCATCGACCTTGTGGCTTCCTTCGCCTATTCCGATTCGGTGACCGATCTGCCGATGTTGGAGGCGGTGGGCCACCCGGTCGTGGTGAACCCGGATCCCGAGCTCGAGGCGATTGCAATGGAACGGGGATGGGAGGTCCGGCACTTCGAGTCGGCGGTGACGCTTCGCGACCGCGTTCCGACCAAGACCATTTCCGGTGCTGCCGTGGCCGGCGGTGTGGCAGCCGCCACCTACTGGGCGATCAAGGCGAAGAAGAAGAGGGGCTGACGACCTCCCACTCGAACCCGGCGTCAGTGACGGCTTCGATCAGCTCGCCGGACGTCATCAGATCCTGGTCGAGGGCAGCAAGCACCTCTCGACTGAGGATGAAGCCCTCGACGGACCAGATCTCGTCCCGGTCCAACGAATCGCGCACCAATCCTCCGCCGACCACTTTCACCGCCTCGGTGAGTGTCGAGACGACCAGGAGGGCGGGCTGGGATGTTGAGTTCGCCACCCCATCGAACACTTCCCCTGTCAGGTCGAAAGCGACCCGCGACTCTCCAGCCTCGATCAGCAGGCGCAACGCCGGAATGTCGATCACGTGACCAAAGTACCCTCGTCGCCGATGTCGGGACGGGCGATGATCATCGTGGCGGGAGGGGCCAGTTCCCGATTCGGCGGCGACAAG
>JALYNX010000133.1 GCA_030772935.1 Actinomycetota bacterium
GGGCTCGGGCTCCGGTTCGGGCTCGGGCTCCGGTGCCGGTTCGGGCTCGGGCCCTGGTTGGGGCACAGATTCGGGTTCCGGCTCCCCCGCGGTCTCCCCGCTCCCTGACACGGCCAGGATGTCTTCCCGGGTGATCCTGCCCCCCGGCCCCGACCCGACGACCTGGCTCAAGTCCACTCCCATCTCCCGCGCCATCTTGCGCACGATGGGAAGGGCCTTGACCTGCTCGGCCTCGACCCCTCCCGGCGGTGGCGCGCTGAGATCCTCCGCATCCTCGCTAAGGGTGCCCACGATCGGCGCCACACTTGCGACAGCCTGTTGCACCGGGTCCGGAGGCGACTCTGGCCCACTGCTCTCCCCTGGTTCGCCGATCACGACCAGCACCGCACCAACGGCGATGGTCTCGCCTTCGGCGCCACCATGTCGAAAAACGATTCCCGCCCAAGGCGAGGGGATTTCGACCACCGCCTTGTCGGTCTCCACCTCGACCACCGGCTGATCGGCTTCAACCGAGTCCCCTTCGGCCACCAGCCAGCGAACGATCTCTGCCTCGGTCAGCCCCTCTCCGATGTCGGGCAGCCTGAATTCCTTCGCCACTAGTCCTCCAACGTCTGTTCCGCCGCCTGCAAGATTCGCTCCACGCTCGGAAGGTAGTGAGCCTCCGAGCGCTTCAAGGGAAACACCGTGTCCCACCCGGTTACCCGTCGCACCGGCCCCAGAAGCGAATAGAGGGCGTCTTCCTGGATGATCGCGGCAATCTCGCCACCGAGACCCCCGGTGCGAGGCGCCTCATGGATCGCCACCACCCGACCTGTCTTCTCCGCCGAGGCAACGATGCCTGAGGAGTCCAGTGGGGACAGGGTCCGAAGGTCGAGCACCTCCACCGACACTCCCTGATCCTCGAGAGCTGTGGCGGCAGCCCTGGTCTCCTTCATCATTGCTCCCCAGGAGATGAGTGTGATGTCCTTACCTTCACGTTCGACGCGGACGGGGCCGATCTCATCGATGTAGTAGATGTCGGGGATGTCCTCTTTGACCGCCCGGTAGAGACGGATCGGCTCCAAGAAGATCACCGGATCGGGATCCTCGATCGCTGCCAGCAGCAGACCCTTGGCGTCGTGGGGCGTCGACGGGACCACCACTTTGATACCTGGGATATGGGTGTAGATGGCCTCTGTCGACTCCGAATGATGCTCGGCAGCCCCGATCCCCCCTCCGTACGGGATCCGGATCACCATCGGCGCGGTGAATCGGTGGGCCGAACGGTTTCGGATTCGCGCCACGTGGTTGATGATCTGGTCGTAGGCGGGGTAGGAAAATCCCAGGAACTGAATCTCTGCCACCGGGCGCAACCCGGCGATCGCCATCCCGAACGCTGCCCCCACAATCCCGGACTCCGCTACCGGGGTGTCGAACACCCGGTTCGCTCCGTACTTCTCGAGCAGTCCATCGGTGATCCGAAACACTCCCCCGGTGCGGCCGATGTCTTCCCCCAACAAGACCACGCGGTCGTCGGCGTCGAGGGCGGTGTCGAGGGCACTGTTCAACGCCTGGGCGAGGGTCATGACACTCATGCGCCCGCCTCGTCGAGTTGCTGACTGAGCGATGGTGTCGGCTCGGCGAACATGCGCTCGAACATCTCATCGACAGTCGGCAGGGGCAGGGACTCCGCGGTCACCACCGCCGCCTCGATAGCCGCGGAGGCCTTGGTTTCCAGCTCCTTCTGCCACTCCGGTGTCCAACCACCGGCTTTCTCGAGGAGGGTCCGGATCCTGATCAATGGATCCTTCTCCCTCCATGCCTCGGCCACGGACTCGTCCCGGTATCGACCGGGGTCATCCGACGTGGTGTGCGGCCCCAACCGATAGGTCACTGCCTCGATGAGGGCCGGCCCGTCGCCGTTGCGAGCGGACTCGGCCGCCTCACGGACCGCAACCAACACCGCGGCCACATCGTTGCCGTCGACCTCGACGCCGGGCATGCCGTACCCGTCAGCTTTCTCGGCGATCGAGGTGGCCATGGTCTGCTCCGACCTCGGATAGGAGATCGCAAACTGATTGTTCTGGCAGAGGAATACCGTCGGTGTCTTGAACACGGCAGCGAAGTTCATCGCCTCGTGAAAATCGCCTTCAGAGGTGGCGCCATCGCCGAAGGAAGTGAGAGCGACCCGATCCGAGCCTTGGAGGCGCTCTCCCCACGCCAGACCCACGGCATGGATCATGTGACCGCCGACCGTGATCGACGGTGGCAGCACGTTTACACCTTCCGGAGCCTTTCCTCCCCGCTCATCACCGGTGCGCCCGGCGATGAGCAAATCCCACGGATACCCGGCGCGCCACATGAGCGCCGCGTCCCGATAGGTGCCGGCCACCCAATCGTCGGAGCGGAGCGCAGCCGCGGCACCGATTTGTGCTGCCTCCTGGCCCTCGAAGGGCGCATACGTCGCCAAACGCCCCTGACGTTGCATGGCCATGCACTTCTGGTCATAGGTGCGTGCCTCGACCATGTCCGCATAAAGGGCACGCATCTCCTCGAGGGTCACTGGCAGGCGATCCCGGACGGACCCGTCCGGGTTTATCAGGCTGAACATTCGGCGGCGAGCCTATTCGGGGGATGGAGGAACCTGAAGAGAAGATCGGTTTTGTCAGACAGCGGTGGGAGTCCGGTCCGCCACCATGGGCCGGGTCTTCCTGCTCCGGATCATGTAGAGACCAACCCCGGTGATCAGCGCCATAGTCACGACACCGGCAGCGGTTCCCCATGCTTGGCCGATGGCCAGACTGGCCACGACGGCCTGAATGCTGAACATGAAAGCCCTTGAGGCCGGCTCGAAACGGGTCAGGCCCCGGTGCAGAGCATGAAGCTTCTCGAGCGTGGTGGCCCGGGCACCGAGGAAGATGGCCAACCCGCGCACCCCGCCGAACAAGAGACCGATCGTCAGAGCCCGGATGGGTGAACCGGTGAGGACTGCGATCAAAACCGTCAGATAGACCCCGGTGGTCACGATGTAGGTGGCGAGCCCGACTCCGATCTGCCAACCGAACCCGGTGCCGTAGACCCAGGACCGGTAGTGATCGAGCCAGAGCCGATCGACCTGGCGTTTGTGGCGGGGAAGTTGGAAACCGCCGACTCCGAGGTCGGAAAAGATGCTCACCACGGCAAACAGGCCGATGATCGCGAATACCGTCATCTCGGGGACTGCGGCCGCCCCAACCGGGATCGAGGCGAGGGCAGCGACACCGCCCAGAGTGGCGCCCCCGGCCAGGGCGCCGAGCAGGTACCAGGGGACAGTTGCGGCGTAGCGACGGCCCCGCCCCTGCTCGGTGACCGGAGTGATGGTCGAGAGCATCGAGAGACCGCAAGGGGACCAGGTGGATCGGGCGGCCGCGGCGAGGGCAATGATCACACCGAGTGCAAAAACCATGTTCACTGGCCCTTCCAAGGCTCGCTCGTCACTGAACCGGGGCCAAACCTACCACAGGCTCTTGGCTCTACCCGTCGCACCGGCTCGGTGCGATCAGACGTCAACTGCCTCTCGGGCGAGCTTGTCATCGAGCTCCTCGATCGTCATCAGCACCTCGCGGGCCTAGCTCCCCTGCGAAGGCCCGACA
>JALYNX010000134.1 GCA_030772935.1 Actinomycetota bacterium
GTCCAGCCCCCAATGTTCAACTCATACGGGTCACGGCGGGGAAACGACCGGGTGATGACGAGAGGTACCTTCGCCAACATCCGGGTCAAGAACCAGTTGGCTCCAGGGACCGAGGGAGGATGGACCACAGACTTCCTGGATGGACAGGTCAAGTCGATCTATGACGCATCGATGCACTATCAGGCCGAGGGGATTCCCCTGGTCGTCATCGGGGGCGCCGACTACGGCATGGGGTCCTCGCGGGATTGGGCCGCGAAGGGCCCATTTCTCCTTGGGGTCAAGGCGGTGCTCGCCAAATCGCTGGAGAGAATCCATCGATCGAACCTGGTGATGATGGGGGTGCTTCCCCTCGTCTTCGCCGAAGGCGAGGACGCCGACACCCTCGGTCTCGACGGTTCCGAGACCTTCGACATCTCGTTGGGCGACGACCTCCGGCCGCGTCAGGCCGTACCGGTGACGGCCACCCGGGCCGATGGTTCGGCGTCGACGTTCACGACCGTGGCCCGGGTCGACACCGACATCGAAGTCGAGTACTTGCGTCACGGCGGCATCCTCCATTACGTGCTGAGGAGGATGGCGTCTGACTGACCCCACCGAAGGCCCGGACCCTCTTCCCAACCGATCTCTTCTTCTCACCGGAGTCTTCGTCGGCGTTGTGGTGGTTGGGCTCGGGGTGGCATGGCTGCTGGGCAACGACTCCAACGTCGCCTCGGTTGGTGAGGAGGCCCCTGATTTCACGGTCGCGCTCCTCGACGGTGGGTCGTTCACCCTGAGCCAGCATCTCGTCGAAGACGGACGGCCCCTGGTCCTCAACCTGTGGGCGTCGTGGTGTCTGCCTTGTCGCGAGGAGATGCCCGACCTCTCGGCCTTCGCCAATACCCATCCCGACATCGCCGTAGTCGGGGTTGCAGTGAGAGATGCCCTGCCTGATGCGCAGGCTTTTGCCGAAGCAATATCCCCGTCCTATCCGGTGGCATTCGGCGACACGGCGTTCAGCAACTCCTACCCCAACTACTTTCTCCCCTCCACCTACTACATCGACTCGGACGGCACCGTTTCCAACATCGTCAACGGGATCGTCGACCAGGAGTCACTCGAGGAGTTGACCGGTTAGGACGCCCGGGTTGCCTCGATATAGGCCAGATTGGGGCCTTCGACCATCTCCGCCACGATGATCAGTCTCTCCCGCGCCGAGAACTTGGGGTTGCATGTGGTCAGTGTGAGCCAACCGCCTGCCCTGTCGTCGACCACCCAAACATCGGTGGGTGCCACGATCAGACTCTCCCTCACCTCGTAGACATGGGTGCCGATCGAAGTCTCGACCTCGATTCGATCCCCGGGCAAGAGCAGGTCAAAGTCGAAGAAAGGCCGGCCATGGGTGGTTCGATGCCCGGAAATCACTGCGTTGCCCGGCTGGCCGGGCAGGGGGGTGTTGGGCATGTGGCCCGGGCCCTGGGCCAGGGTTGGCCCAGTCACGCCCTCGAACACCACAGCGTCAAGACGCAGCTTGGGGACGATGAGCCTCGCGAATTCGGTGTTCTCGACTGGCTCCTCTTCGGGGTGAAATTCGAGCGTTGGTCCCTCTAGTGGCTCGATCGGCAGCGGGCGCGGAAGGTCCTCTCGCTCGATCTCGAAAAACCCGTCCAGATCCTTCGACGCCGCAGCTTGGACCTGGGCGTTGATGACGTCCGTGCCGAACAGCTGCCATCCCAGGTATCCGAAGATGAAGAGACCGGACCAGATGAGAGCCCAGCCCAGGATCTGGATGTTGCGCCGCATTGGGAGAGGCTAAATCGCGGTCATCCCAACCAGACGGCGAACAGACCTCAGCTCCCGGACCATTCGGGGTCCCGCTTCTCCAGAAATGCGGCAATGCCCTCTCTGGCGTCCTCGGTCAACGCAATCTCGGTCAGCCCCAGCTGCAGCCGGTCCAGGGCGGCGTCGAGCCCGAGATCTGTGATCCCATAAAAGGCGTCCCGGCCCAGGGCCAGGGTCGCCGGGCTCAGCGAGCTCAGCGCATTCACCGTCTCATCGACGGCGGCGTCGAGCTCGGCTCGCGGCACCACTCGTGACACCGCCCCGAGTCGATATGCCTCTTGGGCATCGATCGTCCGCCCGGTGAGCATCATCTCCACGATGGCCTTGCGAGGCATGGCGCGTGCCAGCACCGCGGTGACCATCATCGGCCAGAGGCCAACCTTGACCTCTGTCGTTCCCAGCCTGGCGTCCTCTACACAGATGGTCAGGTCGCAAGCCACCGCCAGACCGAAGCCGCCGGCAAGCGCATGGCCGTTGACCCGGGCCACGGTTGGCTTCCCGCCCCTCCACATCAGTCGGAAGAGATCGGCGAAGGCCCCCCGACTCCGATGCAGACCGACCGCATCGTCCACGAACGAGCCGGCTAGGTCCCCGCCGGCACTGAAGACCTCGTCTCCGGCTCCGGTGAACACTATGACCTTGACCGATGGGTCTTCTACTGCCCTTCGAGCAGCATCGATCAACCCAGTCATCGTCTCCACCGAGATCGGGTTTCGACGCTCGGGGTCATTGATTGTGATGGTCGCCCGGCCGCCGGACGCCTCGTACTCCACCATCGAATTTCGCTTTCTTGTCAAGATCGACCTGGCTATTACCGTCGGTCACATGTTATGGATGGCGATTGTCCTCTTCCTTTCCCTGGCGATCGCCGTTCTCAGAGGCGGCCGCCTCACCAATCTCGGGGACATCGAGCTGAAGGCGTGGTGGCTGCTTCCTGTCGGATTCGCGCTCCAGGCAACAACCGCCTGGTTGCCCGATGCCGATTGGGCCGAGGGATTGGCCCTCGCCATGGTTCTCACCTCGTTCGGCTTGTTGATGATCCTCGTCGTCCTCAACCGAGCCAAGTCGGGCATGTGGCTGGCCGGGCTCGGAGTGCTGATGAACTTCACCGTCATTGCATTGAACGGCGGCATGCCGGTGCTGGCAGGGGCAGCGGAAGTAGCGAGCGGCTTCACGGTGTCGACGCCAGACTTCGCCGGCTCGTTCAAGCACGTGGTCCTCAACGAATCGTCACGTCTCACGTTCTTCGCCGATGTGATCCCGCTTCGGATCGCCAACATCGGCCAGGTGATAAGTCTCGGCGATGTCTTCCTGGCAGTGGGGCTGGGACGATTCCTAGAACACGAGCTGCGGCGGCCACGACGCTGGTTCAAGCGGGGCGCTCACGCACAGGCTGGATCCGCCTCCACCCCTGATCGCCTCGGCTAAACGGTTCGCCTGAGGCCCGGTTCAGACCCGGGTCGGGCTCAGGACGCCACGGGCCTCGAGAATCCGGCGAACCGAAGCGACGACTTCAGGGTCGTACTCGTAGGCCGCACCGGTGTGAAGGTTCTCCAGCGCCTGTAGAGGTGAAAGACCCTGCTGATAAACCTGCCAGTCGTAAGCGGCGGTGACTTTGATGATTCGGGAGACGACCGAGACGTCGGGGTCGGTCTGCTCGCCCGGCCGGCGATACGACTCATACTGGCGGCGCACATGCTCGGCCACCCGATCGAGGTAAGGCGACTCGGCGATGATCTCTGCGCTCCAGCGGGCAATGTCGTCGTTGGTGTAGCCCATCCGAATGATCTGAGGCTCGTTGAGACTCACCCTGCCGATGTCGTGCATCAACCCGGCGTATTCGACATCCTCTACCTGGGACGGGCCCATCCCCATCTCCTTGGCCACCGCCGAAGCGAGCTCTGTGGTGCGATCGGCATGGCCGTCGACACCGAGACCCGACACCTCGGGGATTCGGGCCAGGGCCCGGATGGTCTGCTTGTAGGTGGCCTTGGTCTTCTGGAACCTCTTGAATGCCGAATGGGCAAACGAGTATGGGAGCAGGGCGATCGGGAGCGCCCACCACTCCAACTCGGGGAAGAGCTCACCGAACAGGGCGCCGGTCAGCGTCAGGCCCAGGAACACGTTGAGGTCATAGAGCGCGGATCGGGCGAGATAGGTGCGGGAGAGCTCGCCGGGCTTGAGCACCAGGGCCGCCCGCAGCAGGACTTCGACCGCGATCCACGCCACCAGCGCGACGCCGAAGGGAACCAGGTCGAGCCATTCCCCGGACACGTCGGCAAACACACCGATACGCATCCCGGAATAGACGGTGGCGTAGGTGGCATAACCGGCGAGACGGCGGGTCAATGTCGGTAGCAGTTCTATGTGCTTCTCGCCCCGAGCCACTTCCAAGACCCACACGATCGCCAATCCGATCCCATAGGTGGCGATGGAGCCGGCAAGGTCGACGCCTTGGCTGCTCTGGGTAAGGACGAATGGGATCGCTGCAGCGACTGCCAGCCCGGTGGTGAATCGATTGCCCGAGTTAGAGGTGGCAACACCTACCAGGGAGCCGAGTACCAGTGCGGTAACCGCCACCGCGATCCCGTATTGACTCGTCGAGGCACGAGTCGCGGCGTAGAGCCCAGCGCCGCCTGCCACGAAGGGGAACAGCCAGGAAACAGCTGCCACGGCGCTGGGATGCCAGTTAGCCACGAAGCGTCAGCTCCGGTTCCTCGGCAAGACGACGTGCCATCTCCTCGTCGTTCACGTGAGGCGCGCCGTACTTGTGGCCTGTCTTGTTGAGCGCCTTCTCGAAGGCGTCAACGACATCGGGGTGGAATTGCCCACCGGAGTGACGCCGCAGTTCCTGAAGGGCGTATTGCTGGGAGAGTGCCATGCGATAGGAACGAGCCGACGTCATGGCGTCGAAAGCGTCGGCGACTCCGACGATGCAGGCCTCGAGGCTCGGAGTCTGGCCCTCGGTGTGACCCCGACCTCCGTAGCCGGTGCCGTCGAAGTGGCTGTGATGGCCGGAGGCGATCTCGACCATGGGCTGGAGGAAGTCGACCTCGGCGAGGATCTCCTCGACGAGATGGGCGTGGGTCTGCATCTCTGCGTACTCCTGGTC
>JALYNX010000135.1 GCA_030772935.1 Actinomycetota bacterium
AAACAGCCGCCGGTCGGCCGGAATCAAAGTCTTGACTACCTGACCAGCAGCATGTCAGAGCTGCCGCGGTTCACCACATCCTCGGCGGTCGAGCCCAGGAGGAGGCCTTTGACCCGGCCGCGGCCCCGCGTGCCGACCACCACCAGGTCGGCGCCGATCTCGCTGCTGTAGTCGACGAGAGCCCTACCCGGGGTACCTTCGCGATCGACTCGCACCACTTCGACTCCCGCATTTTCTAGGAAAGGTCTAGCCGCCTCCCAGACCTTCGTTGTCTCTTCGGTAGCCAGTTCACGGGTGTCAACTGTGACATCGTCGGGAAGGTGGAGCAGGGCCGGGCTCAGATCGGTGGCATGCAGGACGTGGAGATCGGCTTGCCGCAGCTTTGCCTCCTCGATTGCCTTGGCCAAGGCGCGCAGGCTCGATTCCGAGCCATCGATTCCGACGACGATGATTCCCATGCGGAGCGATTTTGCCATACGCCGACCGAGCGGGCGCAGTCTGATCCATCTGCCATAGTGCAGGTCTCTCAATCCGGAGCTTGACGTTGCATTCCGCCGACGATTCTCGATATGACCAGATGACCTATGCCCGTTGTGGGCGTAGCGGGCTCGACCTGCCCCAGATCTCCCTAGGGCTGTGGCACAACTTTGGAGGCGATTCGGTATCCGAGGATGCCCGCGAGATGTTGTTGCGGGGTTTCGATAATGGCATCACACATTTCGACCTGGCCAACAACTACGGGCCACCGGCCGGCTCCGCCGAGACCAACTTCGGAACGGTCATGGCAAGCGATCTTGGCCCCTACCGCGACGAGCTGGTGATCTCGACCAAGGCCGGCTACTGGATGTGGGATGGTCCATACGGCGAGTGGGGCTCACGCAAGTACCTCACAGCCAGCCTCGACCAGAGCTTGCGCCGCATGGGCCTGGACTACGTCGACATCTTCTACTCCCATCGCTTCGACCCCACGACACCACTCGAGGAGACCCTGGGAGCTCTCGACAGCGCAGTTCGAGCCGGCAAGGCGCTCTATGCGGGCATCTCGTCCTACGGCCCGACCAAGACCCGAGAAGCTGCCGACATGCTTCGAGATCTGGGGACACCGTGTCTCATTCACCAGCCCTCGTACTCGATGCTCAATCGTTGGATCGAGGACGGTCTCCTCGATGTTCTCGGTGAGGAGGGGATCGGATGCATCGTCTTCTCACCTCTGGCCCAGGGCCTGCTCAGTGACAAGTACCTGGGTGGCGTCCCCGCAGACTCGAGGGCGGTGACCGGGGACTCCTTCGATCAGACGATGCTGACCGAAGAGAACCTGGCGCGGGTCCGTGGCTTGAACCAGATCGCGCAGGAGCGGGGTCAGAGCCTGGCCCAGATGGCGGTGGCCTGGGTGCTTCGTGATCCAAGGGTGACCTCAGCACTGGTAGGCGCCCGAAACTGGTCACAGCTTCAGGGTTTGCTGGGCGCCCTCGACAATCTCGATTTCAGTGAAGAGGAATTGGCGACGATCGATAGCTTCGCGGTCGACGGCAGTCTCAATCTTTGGGCAACCTCCAGCGAGAGCTGAGGATGACCGCTCTCGCCGACCACATCGTCATCATCGGGGCCATGGGGGCGGGGAAGACCACTGTTGGCACGGGGATCGCGCACCGACTGGACCTCGGCTTTGTCGACTCCGACGATCAAATCCGCGCATTGACCGGCAGCAGCGGTGCCCGGATCGCTGAGACCGAAGGGGTGGCGGCTTTGCACCTATTGGAGCTGCAGGTGTTTTGGGATGCGCTGGCCTCGCCACATCCCACGGTGATCGCTGCGGCCGCCAGTGTCATTGAAGACGAAGCGGCGAGGTCTGCCCTTCTCGAAGTGAATTGTGTGTGGGTCGACGCTGAAGACGAACTGTTGCGTCTGCGACAGGCATCGGGCTCTCATCGACGGGAGGTGGGCGAGGAGGAGGCGGATCGGCTGGAGCGACGGGAACCACTGTTCTCGCATTGCGCCGACGTCAGAGTCGACACTGGGGTGGTGTCCGAGCATGATGCCGTCTCGCTTGCTGTAGAGGCGATCAGAAGAGGGGATGACGAATGACAGACGGTCTCGGCTCCGAGCCGTTCCTGCTCGGGGTCAACTACTGGCCGCGACGCAAGGCGATGTATTGGTGGACCGACTTCGAAGCGTCGGAGGTTGCTGATGAGTTCGACATCATTGCCTCGGTGGGGATGAAGGTGGTCCGCATCTTCTTGTTGTGGGACGACTGGCAGCCAGCTCCGGACATCGTCTCGGCCGCGAGACTTCGCGACTTCGGGACGGTTTGTGATGTCGCCGCCGATAGGGGCCTTGGTCTGGACGTCACCTTCTTCACCGGTCATATGAGCGGGCCCAACTGGTCGCCGGGATGGCTGCTCGACCCCGGTGCCGCGACCCACCCTTCGCCGGATGTGAGACAGGTGGTTAGCGGAGGACAGGTGGTCGACAGCCCCTACCGGAACATGTTCGACGACTCGACCGCTCTTGAGGCCGAGCGTCACCTGCTCACGACCGTGGTCGGGGCCTACCGGGAGCATGGCGCGATCTGGATGTGGAATTTGGGAAACGAACCCGACCTTTTCGCTCGTCCCAGGACGGCCGCCGCCGGTCGGGCCTGGGTGCGAGATATGACCAGTCTTGTCAAGGACCTCGACCCGGTTCATCCCGTCACCACTGGGCTTCACACCGCGAACCTGTTCAACGACAACGGTTTCCGGGTCGACGAGGTGTTTGCCGAAAGCGATGTCGCGGTAATGCACGGGTATCCGATGTACGTCGACTGGGCGAAGGACAATCTGGACCCCGACTTCGTGCCCTATCTGTGTGCCCTGGTGAGCGCGCTGAGCGGGAAGCCATGCCTCGCCGAGGAATGGGGTGGCTGCACGTCACCCGATACCGAAGAGTCCGTGATGTGGGAGTGGACCGCGTTCGGGTCGCCCCGCCAGCAGTTCATGGCGGGGGAGGGCGCTTTCGCCGATTACGTAGGCGAGGTGCTGCCCAGCCTGGTCGAGGTCGGATCGACGGGTGCCTTTCTCTGGTGCTTCGCCGACTATGCGGAGCAACTGTGGGATCGCCCTCCCTGTGATCCCGGCGGCGCCAAACACGAGCGGCATTTCGGCCTGGTTCGTCCTGATGGGAGTCTCAAACCCCACGCCGAGGTCATCCGTCAGTTCGCCGAGTCCCGGCCCACGGTCCAGAAGGTCGCGAAAACTGTCACTCTCGACATCACGCCGGACGAGTACTACGCCAACCCCGAGCATCACGCACGCCGGTTGTACGAGATCTACCTGGGCAGCGACTAACTCCCTTTCCGGCCGACCGGCGTCTGTTCGCCCGAGGTGTTGGGACCGGTCAAAGCTGAACCAGCTGAGTATCGCGATGTGACCGAAGGGCGAAGTCGGCCGGCATCAGACTGAGAGCGCTTCCGCACTCTCGCGCAAGAACCAGATCTCACTTCTCTTGACATAACCTACGAATTGTTTGTATGTTTGAGAGCGCTCTCAGGAGGAGGAGCCCTGCAGATGGCACGGACACTTGATGA
>JALYNX010000136.1 GCA_030772935.1 Actinomycetota bacterium
CCTTCGCTCTGCTCAGGCGGTCCCCCTTGCAAAGGGGGACATCAGAGAGGGGTTGTCCCCCGGCGCAGCGGGGGGACCGACGCCAGCGAACGAAGTGAGCGCGTCGAGGGGGGCTAGTCCGCGACCGCGGCAGGGACCAGGTACCGCGCCCACACCGGGAGAGATTTGGACGCGGCGGTCCTGGCGAACACTGCCATGGTCATGTTGAGACCGGCATGGACCGCGAGGGGCGCCCAGATCGACCCGGTCTCCATCCGAAGCCAAACCAGCCCGGCTCCGACGAGGGTGGTCACAACCACGGTGAGCGTGACATGGCCCAGGGTGGCGATGGTTCGACGATTTGTCGCCTTGGCCTGATCGAGTCCAGGCCCGACGTGCCATATCCCGAATAGGGCGGCTCCGGCCCACAAGGCAATCGGAGCGGGATAGATGGCAAAGAGAGCTGCGTGGAGCACCCCTCGGAACACTGCTTCCTCGATCAGAGCAGTTGTGATCGGGATCCGGATCAGGATCTGTGAAGCGGCCTGTCGACGGCTCATGGCTGCCATCCGGGGATCGGCGAGTTGGCCGCGTAGTTGTGGGTGCGAAAGCATCACCATGGCGACCATGCTCATTACGGCGATGGTTCCCAATCCCCATGCGGCGACCATGCCGCCGTCGGGGACTCCAAGGCCGATGGTGTCGAAATCGAACCAGGCCCCGGCCAGGATCACCAAAGCCGCGCCCACCAACCCGGTGACCAGCGGCGCCCACCTCGCCCGGAACCTGCCGGGGAGGAGAACATAGACCAAAGTCTGAAAGCCGACTGCGTAGGCAACCAGCGGTATGGCGGTGGTGTCGAGAGGCATACCGTTCGCCGGGTGAGAGGGGGCGGTCACCTGTCGCCGGCGCGAGCAGGGTGTGCTGTTCTCCAGAAGGTATCGGTATCCGGAGGTTATCGGAACAGCCCAAAGCTCCAGGCCCGCTTCTCGGCCGGACCGTATGGCGCCGGGGATAGCCTTGGCCTCCACCGACCGGGAATGTGAGATGCCGCTTCTTGAACGGGAATCGCTTCTCCAGGAGATGGAGCGGCTTCTCGCCGCCGCCGCCCACGGCTCGGGTTCCTTGGCCCTGATCTCGGGTGAGGCCGGCGCCGGCAAGACGTCGTTGGTCCGTGAGTTCGGGGACCGGGTCTCGGGCCGCGCCGTCGTCCTCGTCGGGGGGTGCGACCCGCTGACGACACCGCGGGCATTGAGCCCGTTGCTCGACATCGCCCTGGATCCCGACTCCGGACTTCGTGATGTTTTCCCTAAGAACACCGAGCCGCTGGAAATCTTCTCTGCCGTCCTTGATCGAATCCGCGGAGCCCGACCGCCGATCGTCCTGATCATCGAGGATGTCCACTGGGCAGATGAAGGGACCCTGGACTTCTTGAGGTTCATCGGTCGCCGAGTCGCCGATACCAACGCGGTGGTGGTCTGCACCTACCGCGACGACGAGATCGGCCCTAAGCACCCAGTTCGCCTGGTGTTCGGTGACCTCGCCTCCCGGGAGACCACCAATCGTCTCCCGATTCCACCGCTCAGTCTCGAAGCAGTTCGAACCTTGTCCGGCTTCGACATCGGCGGTGCACGGCGCCTGCATGAGGTGACCGGGGGCAATGCCTTCTATGTGACCGAGGTACTCGCCGGCGGTGACGAGGTGCCCTTGTCGGTCCAGGACGCAGTCCTGGCCAGGTTGAACCGGCTCGGATCTGACGCCCGAAACGTGGTGGAGACGGTCGCCATCGCACCACGAGAGCTCGAAATGGATTATGCACTCACAGTGACTGGCGCCGCGCTTCGTGATGTGGACGAGGCCACCAGTGCGGGAGTCCTGATCGGATCGGGTGAGACATTGCGATTTCGCCACGAGCTGGCGCGGGCTGCAGTCGAGGAGGCGATACCGAGCGGGCGCCGGCTCCAGCTCCATCGCCAGATGATCGGGCTCCTCCTCGAACAGGGCCCCGAGGATCTGGCTCGACTCGCCCATCACGCCGGCAAAGCCCAGGCGTGGGAGCTGGCGGTCGAATTTGCGCCAGAGGCCGCCCGTCAGGCCTCCGCCCGAGGCGCACATCGGGAGGCAGTTGAGTTCTTCAAACTCGCCGTCGAGCACGCCGACAAGTTGGATCCGGACACCGTGGCGTTGATTCGGGAGGAATTGGGTTTGGAATTCGGCATCCTCGATCATCAGTCTGACGCCCTCGAGCAACGGGAGATGGCAGTAGCCCACTGGAGGTCGACTGGCGATCCGGCAGCCCTTGCCCGCTCGCTGTGCCTTGTCTCCGGTTCCCGATGGGCCACGGCGAACACCCACGGGGCCAGGGCCGCTGTCGACGAGGCGATCGAGATTCTGGAGCCGTTGGGACCAAGCTATGAACTCGGTTTTGCTCTCTATGACTCGGCTTACACCTTCATGCTGGGTCGCCGTCATCAGGCTGCGATGGAGGCAGGCGAGAAGGCCCTGGCCATGGCTGAACAGATCGGATCTCCGTACCTGATCATCGTTTCGACCATCATTCTCGGCACCATCGAGCTGGTCACAGGTGATCCGAATCGTGGCGTCCAGTTGTTGCGGGAGGGGTATCGGAGAGGCGTCGAGGAGGGGGGTACGAGGGCTCCGGCTCTTGCCTTGAACATGCTTGGCTCAGGCGGCGGCGAGGTACGCGCCTATGAGGTGGCTCTCGAGGCGTTGGAAGATGACGTCGAGCTCGGCTTACGCACCGACGAGGACTATGGGGTGGCATACGCCCGGGCTTGGATGGCAAGAATCGCCTTCGAACAGGGGCGATGGGACGATGCAGCCTCGTACGCCGAAATGGTGTCATCGGGGCCCGTAGGCCGGGGAGTCATCAGCCCGGTCACAGCTCGAGGCGCTCTGGGCCGGGTCCAGGTTCGTCGTGGTGATCCGGGGGGCCGGGAGACATTGGAAGAAGCTGTCTCCACTGGGCAAGGCGGTGAGATGCAGCATCTCTGGTCGCCATTGTGCGGGCTGGCCGAGCTCGCCTGGCTCGAGGGTCGTTCTGACGAGATTCCAGGTTTGCTCGATTGGGTGTACCGCGAGGCTCTGGCGGCCGACAGTCGCTGGGCACGCGGCGAGGTCGGGTTCTGGATGTGGATGGCGGGGGCGATCAAAGGGCCCCCGGACCTTGCCGCCGAGCCCTTTGCCGCCCACATGAGGGGGGACTGGCTAACTGCAGCTCGGCTTTGGGAGGAGCTTGGTTGCCCCTACGAGCAGGCACTGGCTTTGGCTGAAGGTGACGAGGAGGCCATGCGGTCGGGTCTGTCCATCTTCGATCAGCTTGGCGCACGCCCGGCCGCCACCTGGCTTCGGGCCAAGATGCGGACCTCGGGGGTGGAAACCATCCCACGGGGCCCAAGACCGCAGACACTCCTCAATCCGGCTGGGCTCACAACCCGCCAGCTCGAGGTGCTGGCCTTGATGACCTCCGGTCTCGACAACGCGGAGATCGCAGAACGCCTCTTCATCAGCAAGAAGACAGTGGAGCACCACGTCTCGGCAATCCTCTCCAAGCTGGGGGCGCCGACGAGGGCCCGAGCCATCGCCATCGCTGGTGCAATGGACCTGCCCCAGCTCGGGGGCGACTTCGTTCCGGTCTAGCTCGCGCCGGGGAGACACAGGGTGAGGGGTGGCCGGGACCACGCTCCTCCGCCCAGTTCGCTACTAGTTTGACGGTTCACAGCTGGCCAAACCCTTCATGCGCACCATCAACCACTGGATCGACGGCGCACCCACCGCGGGTGCTTCCACCCGGGTCGGCCCGGTGTACAACCCGGCAACGGGCTCGCAGACGGCAGAGGTGCCATTGGCTTCTTCCGCCGATGTCGACAGCGCAGTGCGATCGGCGAAGCGCGCATTCGAAACCTGGCGTGATTCGTCGCTGACCCAGCGCCAGAACATCATGTTCGCCTTCCGAGAGTTGGTTGCTGCCCGCAAGCTCGACATCGCCAAGCTGCTGACGTCCGAGCATGGCAAGACGATCGACGATGCGATGGGCGAGGTGCAACGGGGCTTGGAGGTAGTCGAGTTCGCTTGCAATATCGCCCACCTGCTCAAAGGTGACTATTCCGAGCAGGTCTCCACCGGGGTCGACACTTACACCCTTCGGCAGCCGCTGGGGGTGGTGGCCGGGATCACACCGTTCAACTTCCCGGCGATGGTCCCGATGTGGATGTATCCACTTGCCATCGCCTGTGGGAACACCTTCGTCCTCAAGCCCTCGGAGAAGGACCCATCGGTATCGATGCTCGGCGCCGAATTGCTGGCCGAGGCCGGTTTGCCGGAAGGGGTGTTCAACGTCGTCCACGGCGACAAGGAGGCGGTTGACGCCATCCTCGCCCACGCCGACATTGCCGCTGTCTCCTTTGTCGGCTCGACACCCATTGCCCGTTACATCTATGAGACCGGCACCCGGAACGGGAAACGAGTCCAGGCGCTGGGCGGGGCCAAGAACCACATGATCGTGTTGCCTGACGCCGACATCGACCTCGCCGCCGACTCGGCGGTGTCCGCCGGATATGGCTCGGCCGGGGAGCGGTGTATGGCGATCTCCGCGGTGCTCACCATTGGTGAAGCAGGCGACCGGCTCATCGAGGGAGTCCAGAACCGCATCGAGAAGCTCAAGGTCGGTCCCGGCGACGAGCCGGGGGTCGAGATGGGCCCCTTGGTGACCAAGGCGCATCTCGACCGGGTTCGGGGCTATGTCGACGCGGGGGTCTCCGAGGGAGCACTCCTGATTGCCGACGGCCGCAACCTGGTGGTGGATGGCCATGAAGATGGGTTCTTTCTCGGCCCCACCCTTTTCGACAGGGTCACCCCGGAGATGTCCATCTACACCGACGAGATCTTTGGTCCGGTGCTGTCCACGGTTCGGATGGAGCACTTCGAAGATGCGATCCGTCTCATCAACAAGAACCCGTATGGGAACGGGACCGCCATCTTCACCAATGACGGCGGGGCTGCTCGCAAGTTCCAACACGAGATCCAGGTGGGGATGGTCGGGATCAACGTCCCGATCCCGGTCCCTCTGTCGTTCTACAGCTTCGGTGGCTGGAAAGACTCCATCTTCGGCAGTCACGCCATCTACGGGCCCGAAGGGGTTCACTTCTACACCCGCCAGAAGGTGGTCATCTCGAGGTGGGCCGACCCGATTCACCGTGGCGTGGATCTCGGGTTCCCCACCCACGGCTGACACCTGTCAGCTTCGGTCTCGACCGAGCACTTACCCCATGAAGGCCCCAGGTCATCGTCGACGCAGTCACAAGCCGGCTCGGCCCCTAACGTCTTCCTCATGAATCGTTCGGGTCGTCTGAGACCGGTCCTGTTGATGGGGGTGGCAGTGCTTGGAGCGGCATGTTCCCTCTCGGTTGAGGTAGGAGGCACCTCCTCGACCTCTGTCGCCCCTACGACATCCTCGACGACCGCCTCTGAGGTTGCCTTGAGCGACCTCGTGGGCAATTGGGACAACGGGCAACTGTTCCTCCAGATCCTCGATGATGGGTCCTATCAGGCCCTGGCCACGCCCACGTCGGATCCCAACGAACCCTTATTTGCCGGTTTCGTGGCCCGCGACGGAGTCAACTTCATCTTCGTGACCAATATTTTTGCGGAGTGTCCGGGTGAGACCGGCGTTTACGAAGTGCTCAAGACCGATGACCAACTCATGCTGCTGCTGGTCGACGATCCATGTGAGTTTCGGGCTACGCGATTTGTCGAGCCGTGGGCATTGACGCCGTAGATCCGGGGCCTATTCGAAATTGGCAATGGCCACAACCAGTGCGGTCAGGAACAGGGCCGATCCGACGAGAAGGACCCAGGCGATGACCACGATCGCGTTCACGAACCCACCTGGTTGCCGTCTACTGCGGAAGAGGACGAATACCCCAAGGATGGCTCCGATCGCGCCTCCAATAGCAACCATCACGTTGGTATCGATGACGCGGGTCGCGAAGAGCCCCGCGATGACACCCGTCCCGAACCCGGCGAGCAGGCCGACGATGGTGTCGTGGACCTTCCACCAGGTCGGATTGGGAGTGGTTGCGATTGGCGTTTCCACCGATTTCCTTTGCTCTCAGGCTTCGATGTCATTCTGGCGCGGAGAATGGCTGCCGATTTCGAGTCGACTCGGGGGGAATCCTCGCCCGCCAGAAGCGAAAGCTAACTTGATCTGATGATTGAGGACGTCGGCTGATGGACTTTGGTGTGGTGCTTCAAACCGATCCACCAGCTTCCCGGGTGGTCGAACTCGCCAAGATGGCCGAGGACCAGGGCTTCACCCACGTCTGGACGTTCGATTCCCACATCCTGTGGCAAGAACCATTCGTCATCTACTCACGGATACTCGCCGAAACCGAACGAGTGATCGTGGGTCCGATGGTGACCAACCCCGGAACCCGGGATTGGACAGTCCTCGCTTCGATGTTCGCCACGCTCGACGACATGTACGGGCCGCGGACCATTTGCGGCATGGGACGTGGAGACTCTGCGCTGCGTTACATCGGCCGTCCGCCGAGGACGTTGGAGACGATGGCCGAGTCAATGGATGTCATCAAACGCCTGGTCGCGGGTGAGGAGATCGAATACAACGGCAAGAAGCTGTCGATCCCATGGGTGAAGGAGGGATGGGACCTCCCGATGTGGGCCGCAGGGTACGGGCCGAAGGCGTTGGAGATCATCGGTCGCCACGCAGATGGATACATCCTCCAACTCGCCGACCCCCAGATCCTGGAATGGACCTCCACGGCGGTTCGCAAAGCAGCCTCCGATTTCGGCCGGGATCCGGCGGAAGTGGCGATGTGTGTCGTAGCCCCGGCGTATGTAGGTGACGACCTCGGCCACCAGCGAGAGCAGCTGCGTTGGTTCGGAGGGATGGTGGGCAATCATGTCGTGGACATGGTCAATCGATATGGCGATGACGCGGCGAAGGTGCCGACGGTGCTCTCGGACTACATCAAGGCCCGCGAGTCCTACGACTACGACCATCACGGACGGGCTGACAACGTATCCACCGAATTCGTGCCCGATGACATCGTGGACCGATTCTGCGTGCTTGGCCCGGTCGAGGCCCATATCGAGAAGCTTTCACTCCTCGAGTCGATGGGTGTCGGCCAATTTGGCATCTACCTCATGCACGATGACATGGAGGCAACCCTGCGTGCCTACGGGGAGCAGGTGATCGGCCGGCTGAGCTGACCCGCCGGATTCGGGGTCACCTAACCTTGCGACGTGGTGTGGATTCCCAAAGGACACGGCATTGCCCACTGACCTCCCTACCGGCACCGTCACTTTCCTTTTCACCGACATCGAAGGATCGACCCGGCTCGTCCAGGCGCTGGGTCATCGTTGGGTCGAGCTTCTGGAGGCTCACAACGACATGGTGAGGGCTGCGATCGAGTCCAACGGCGGCAAGGTGGTCAAGACCGAAGGTGATTCCTTCTTTGCCGTGTTCGGCTCGGCTCTCGACGCAGCAATCGCAAGCGGCACCGCCCAGGACGCGCTCGAGTCACATGATTGGCCAGAGGATGGCCGGATAAGGGTGCGGATGGGTCTCCACACCGGCGTTGCCGCTCTCGGTGGCGCTGACTACGTCGGCCTCGATGTCCATCGGGCGGCCCGGATCGCCGCCTCCGCACACGGTGGCCAAACCGTGCTCTCTGAGCCGACCGCCATCCTCGTCGAACGCGACCTTCCCCAAGCCCTCTCACTGCACGACTTGGGGAAGCACCGGCTCAAGGACCTCTCCGAGCCGGAGACCATCTTCGAACTCGTGGGAAGCGGACGTGAGGAGGCTTTTCCCCATCTGCTCACCTTGGACGCGATCCCCAACAACCTCCCGATGCAGCTCACCAGCTTCGTCGGCCGGGAACAGGAGCTGGCCGAGGCGTTGCGGTTGTTGGAGCGGACCAGGATCCTGACTTTCACCGGGCCCGGCGGCACCGGCAAGACGCGGCTCTCGTTGCAGGTCGCAGCCGAGGTCGGTGACCAATTTCCTGACGGGGTGTTCTTCGTGGAGTTGGCCCCGGTCAGCGACGTCGAGGTGGTCCCGTCCCAGATCTTGAGCTCGATCGGCATGCAGGCGGCTGCGCGTGACCAAACGCCGGCGTTCAGCTTGGCCGAGCACCTCCGGACCAGGAGCCTGTTGTTGGTGCTCGACAACTTCGAGCAAGTGCTGGAGGCTGCACCCTTGGTGGCCGACCTGGTCCGGGCGTCGCCACGATCCAAGTTCATTGTCACCTCGCGCGCCCCCCTCCAGATCAGTGGGGAACAGGAGATGCCGGTGGCGCCCCTCCCCATCGCCGACCCCAGCCAGGTCGACGACCTGGACGAGTTGGTCCATGTGGCCGCGATCGCGCTCTTCACAGAGCGTGCGATCGCGGTCCGGCCCGACTTCGCGATAACGCTGGAGAACGCTCAATCTGTCGCTGAGTTGGTTCGGAAGTTGGACGGTCTTCCGCTCGCCATCGAACTGGTTGCGTCGCGACTCCGGCACCTCCCGGTGGCGACGATCCTGGAGCGACTCGACGCCCGCATGCTGACCTCAGGGTCGGTTGACCTTCCGGAGCGGCAACGGACCATTCAGGGCGCGATCACGTGGAGCCACGACCTGTTAGACCAGCCAGCACGGCGGTTGTTCGCCCGTCTCTCTGTCTTTGCAGGGGGTGGTCGACTGGACGAGATAGAGAAGGTCTGCGGACCGGCCAGCGAAGTTGGGATCGAGGTGATCGAGGGGCTTGGCCTTCTCCTCGATCAAAGTCTCCTTCGGCGGGTGGATAGCCACGAGGCCCCACGGTTCCAGATGCTCCACGTCATCCGTGAGTACTCGATGGTCTGTCTCGAGGACATCGGCGAGGCCGCCGAACTGCATCATCGCCATCTCGAGGCCTACGCGGAGTTGGCGGAGATGGTTGCGCCTGAGTTGCTGCGCAAGGATCGCAAACGCTGGTTGGACGTCATGGAGTCCGATCACGACAACCTTCGAACAGCCCTTGATTGGGCAGTTGCCGCCGGTGAGGTTGATCTCGCGTTGCGACTGGTGGCAGCTGGTTGGCGGTTCTGGCAGGCCCGAGGTCATTTGCACGAGGCGCGTCGTCGCGTCGACACCATCCTGGGAATGTCCGGCGGTGAGCCCCGTCTTCGGGCGAAGGCGATGGAGGCCCTGGGCGGGATCCTCTGGTGGCAGGCCAAGATGGAGGAGTGTTTCGAGGTATACCGTCATGTCTTGGAGCTCCAGCGCGAGTTGGGCGACCCCAAGGAGATCGCCAACGCCCTCTACAACTATGGGTTGGTCATGGCCTTCGCCGGGGTTGGGACCGGTCCCAAAGTCGACCGTCCGGTCCTTGATGCGATCTTTGACGAAGCCGAGGCGATCTACAGAGAGCTGGAAGACATTGGCGGTCTCGGTGACATCGAGTGGGCCCGGGGAACCGCGGTCGCCTATGTGCTCCAGGATCCGGACGCGGCGAGTGTGAACATGAAGAAGGCGATCGAGTACTACTCCCGGGCCGGCAACGAGTTCGGGATGGGTTGGGGGCTGTTCGAGGTCGGTGAGATGGCGCGTCGATCAGAGAGATTCGAAGAGGCTTGGGAGTATCTGCGGCGTGGGCTTGCGCTCTTCGCGGGGCATCGTGATGTTTCCGGCGCGGTCCTGTTCATTGCGGGGATCGCCGGGGTGGCCAAGGGTCTTGGCGACATGACGCGGGCTGTCCGTCTCGGTGGCGCCTTCACGAGCCTCAGGATCATCTCCGGAACCGACATCGTTGACTACGAGACGAACCAGGTGGACGGTCTCGAATACACCTCCCTGGAAGCGCTCACCGGCGACCTGGCCGTCGCCTATCACGAGGGCCGGGCCATGGATCTGGACGAGGCTGTGGCCTATGCCCTAGCTGGACCCGTGGACGACGACTTTGAGGGTCAGCGGGTCCAGTAGAGCCAGGACACCTGCTGGGCGGTGAGAGCGGTCGTGTAGACGGCTATCTCATCCAAAGATGCGGCAAAGACTCGGTTCTGGAGGACAGCGGAGTCAGTTCCTGGGCTGTTGACGCCGCCCCATTGCGTCCCCCAGCCAGAGAGGTTGCCACATGGTGTTGATGCAGGCGTTGGCGCCGAGTTGGACCGCCCGATCTGGGGTGTCGGTGACCATCGCCCCGTCGGAGAGGCGGGTGAAGTCGGTGGCTGTGCCGCTCGGGTTGTAGGTGCCAGTGCGGCCGTTGCCCGACGAATCAGCCGCAGTTGTGGCAGTCCCTGTCTCGTCCAGCTTCCAATGGAGGTATGGGGCGAGGGCGGTGACTTCGGTGGTGTAGCTCCAGTTGGGCACGGCTCCAGCTGTCGGCGGTGCTAGTTGTCGAGGCGGTGAAGGCGGCGCCCGTAGCTGGGAGCAGGAAGAGCCCGGCTAACAGGATAAGACCAAGGAAGTTGGCTGGAGACTGGACGACTGAGCGCAAGAGCGAGCGTCGGCGCACCGGCTCGGGCGTTCCGCTCGGATCCTCGTCGTCCTCGTCGTCCTCCGGTTCGTAGTCGTGGGCGGCGGCGACCATCGCCCCGACGATCAGAGCCAGATGGAGGATGATCTGAGCCCAGTTTCCGGTGCGGGCCCAGACCATGGGCAAGCCGACATAACGGACCAGGAGCCTTCCCAAGCCGTCCACGGCCTCGATCTCGACCGCCTTGGTGCTCACCTTCGCGTGTCACCCGGTTCACGGTCTCGTTCGTCTGTTCATCGAAACGATCAGGAGTAGAAGGACATGTCGACCTTGCAGAAATGGCTGAATTTGACGGTGGGGGTCACTCTGCCCCTCACCTTGGCGCTCAGTGCAATGTTCGGAGGCCCGATCGCATTGGTCGTCCTCGTCGTGGTGGTTCTGGCCGGGTGGCGCTATCTCCCTGGCTTCTGGAGGACCTTCGGTATTGGGCTGATCAGCGGCGCTTTGGCCGGCGCGCTCCTCCTCGGTCCAGGTTTTCGACTGGCCATGAGAGTGGTCGCCATCTTCGATATCCGGCGCGTTGAGTTCACTCTCGGTGGCACCTTCTTCATCATCCTGGGGATAGGCGTGATCGTCGGCGGGTTGTTTGGGATCGCGGCGGCGTTCATGAAAACGGGTATGAGATGGCGAGGGCGGCTCGCAGCGTGTGCGACGACGGTGGCCCTTGTCGGCCTGTTGCTCCTCGACCCCAATCTGCGAGCGGAGTTCGTCGAGCTCGGAGCTGGGCCTTGGCTCAATATCCCAATGTTCGCCTTGGTCACTTTTGGATACGCGTTGTTCGCCGACAAGCTGATCGACCGCTTCGACAACAAGAAGTCGCTTCGGGAAGCACGGGTTCCGATCGAGGTGCCAACATGACCTGGAATATGAGAGTGGCGCCGTCTTGAGCTGGTGGATCATCGAACTGGTGACCAACCTCGTCCTTGTAGGGCTCGTCCTGTTCTTGGGCCCGCTCATCAAGAGATTCGGTCGCAGCTACGCCGGGGATGTGTTCCGAGGAAATCCCCGCACCGGCAAGAGCTATCTGGTCTTGATGGATGTTGCCTACTACCTGATCTTCTTCGCCTTGATCCTGTTCACGATCAGTTTCAGAAACCGATGGCTGACGGTGGGAGCACAACTGGAGGACGAGGTGACGAGGATCGGCGGCATGCTGCTGTTGATGGGTGTGCTTCACGGGCTCAACGTGCTGACCTTGCCCCTGGTGGGGCGTCTCCTGGGCCTCAGCCGTCAGTTCGAAGAGGACTCCCCGCCACCCGCGGCCTGACCTTGTATTGGGCTGAGGCGCTCGACAACACGGTTATCTGGACCGCGGAGACGCTCGATCGCCGTGCCGTGATGGAGAGCCTCTACAAACAGGAGTCCCTGTCGCTCGTACGGCTCGCCCGGCTTTTCACCGACGATCGCACTGCCGCCGAGGACCTGGTTCAGGAGGCATTCATTCGACTCTTCCACTCGGCGCATCGAATCGACGATCCGGGCAAGGCGGCTGCCTATCTCCGCTCGATCGTCCTCAACCTGGCGCGCGACCACAACCGGCGCGGCCTGCTTTCTTTGCGACACCAGGAGGCGATCACAGATCGCGCGCCGCCAGTCCAACCCGACGAAGTAGTGGTGCGCACCCAAAGCGAGGCAGAGGTACTCGAAGCTCTCCGTTCACTGTCGCCTCGCCAGCGCGACTGCCTTGCCCTGAGATTCTTTCTCGAGCTTTCCGAGAAGGAGATCGCCTCCACATTGCAGATATCACCGAACTCGGTGAAGACCCACACTCAGCGGGGCATGTCTGCTCTTGCTTCGATTCTGGGGGAGGAAGGATGAGTCTCGAACAGAGGTTGATCGACACCCTGCGTCGGGCCGATGACTTCGAGCCGAGTCCCGACCTCTTCGCGCGGGTCGAACGGAGCCTCGACGAGGATCTGAGACATCGACGACGGGTGCGATGGGCGGCGGCAAGCCTGACCGTCGGGGTTGTCACAGCTGCCATATTCCTGCGAGCAGTTATCTCGGTTGATCCCAGTGGGCTTCTCGTCGCTCCTGAGTGGGCCCTGGAACTGCTGTTGGTTTTGACTCAGGTCGTGGTCGGCTTGACTCTCGGCCCCATATTGCGTCGATTCGGCAAGCCCTTCATCGCCGACGTTTTCAGATTCGGGCCGGAGACCGGGTACCGATTCGTTGCTTTGCTCGACATTGCTTTCTATCTATTCCTGTTGGGGACGGTCCTCGTCAGGCCGAATCTCCAAGCTTGGGACCAAATGGTGATGCTGGGCGAAGAGGCTTGGCAGTGGACGGCGAGGTTGGCGATGTTCCTCCTGGTGATGGGGGTTGCTCACATCTTCAATCTCGCGTTCATGCCTCTCATCGGGCTCTTCTTCTCGTCCACGATGCGACGAGTCCGAAGGCGACAGGCCGGCCCCGCGGCCCCACCGTTGTCGGCTCGGGCCGAGCAGGCCGAACGTGTAGTCCGACTCATCATTTGGACAGCCGCAGGATTGGCTCTGGTCGTGGTTGTGATCGGGGTCGGGTCGTTCACTCTCCTGGGGTTCTTTGGCCGATAGTCAGTCGGTTCAAGACCAATTGAGAGCGTTATCGCTGCCAAACTGTCGTGATTCGAAAAGGAGTTACTTGAGATCGGTTGGTGAAAAGGGTGGACTAGGTGGTCTATAGCCGGGACTCGAGCGGGCCGGGTGCCCGGTCCCGAGTGGCGACCCCGAAGCCGAACCGGAGCCTGTACCGGCGTTTCCTCAGGGACACTGCCAAGGCCGGACTTCCTTCAGGACCGGGCCCCGCCGACGTGGTCACCGAGGAAGACCTCGCCGGATTGCCGGCTGCTGCCCTCCGCTACATGTCGTTCATGGGTGTCCCCGGTCGACCCCGGGATTGGTCGGTGAGGGCTCGATTCGTCGGCCGGTTTCGACTTCGTCCCCATGCCGACTGGCTTCCGGCAGAGGCCTGGCAGTACAACACCGCCCTCGAAGTGGGCCGGGTCTACACCATGCGGATCGGGTTCGCCGGCATCATCCCCATGATCGGCAATGACACCTATCTCAGGGGACGGGGACAGATGCTGGGCAAGCTGGTCGGTCTTTTCAAGGTGGCCGAAGGCCATGGTGACGAATTCGATGTAGGTGAGTTGACCACCTATCTCAATGATGCAGTGCTCCTGGCTCCGTCGTTTCTGCTCAACCCCAACACCACATGGGCAGAGGTAGACAACGACAGCTTCGACGTGACCCTTGCAGACGCCGGCCGTCACGTCACTGCTCGGGTGTTCATCGACGAGCGGGGGGCGCCGGTCGATTTCAGCACCACCGATCGCTTCGCAGACCTCCCCGGAGGCCTGGTCCGGGCCAAATGGACGACTCCGACCCCGGTGTGGCTCAGTGGGGACAACCGGCCGGTTCCGGGGCCCATCTCGGCCGTCTGGCACCTGGCCGACGGGCCCCTGCCGTATATCGAGGGTCGGTTGATCCCGGAAAGCATCGAGTACAACGTGGCTCCGGGGCCCGACCGGGCCTGAAATCCCATGTCGGCGTTGGCGCCGAGCTTATGCCATGGACTGTGGATGCCGACACTTACCCCATGAACCCGCGCCCCTCCGGGCACCAGGTGTCTCCAGACACGTCGAGTCGGCAGCTCAACAACGCGAAATGGCTGGCGGTGGCGATTGCAGTACTGGGTGTGGCGGCCTCCGTGGTCATGTTCATCAGCGCTGAGAACGCAGAAGAGAGACGAGCCCTTGACACGCTTGCCGGGACCGGCCAGGAGGTGAGCCGGGTCGTCGCTGACCTCGGCGGACTGGCCAGAAATCAAGCTCAGGCCTTGGAAGGCTTTTTCGAGTCGAGCGTCGACGTCACCAAGCAGGAGTTCGATCACTTTGCATCGGTCGTTGGAAGTGCTCCGGTGTCGGGTTCGATGTTCGCGGCTCCGAGTGCAACCACCGACCCCGGCGTGTTCATATGGCCCGTAGTGTTCGCGACCCGGGCTGATCTCGGGTACGGGGTTGGCTTCGATATCGCCTCTGTCCCGGAGCTGAGTGACGCGATCGACCGCTCCCTCTCAACCGAGGTCCCCGTCTCGTCTGGTTTCATCGAGCTTCCGGGCGACGACGTGGCCGGAGACCTGGTGTTGGTGTCCTCCATCAGAAGGCCGGACGGCGAGATTCTCGGTGTTGGCTTGGTGGTGATCCAGATCGACGAGGTGGTGGGCGAACGGGTCGAGCTGTTGCTGCGAGGGGAGGCAACTTCGACGATTCACGAGGTCGTCCCGGGTCAGGAGCCGGAAGTCGTATCGACATCGGAACGATGGGTGGACTTGGTGAGCATTGGCGATCGGATCGTCGTGGTCGAACTCAACGCGTCTTCTGCAGGAAATGCACGTTTTGGAGCAGCCTCCGATTGGATTGCCCTACTTGGGATCCTGACCACCAGCCTCTTGGCCATCCTCGCCTACAACCTGATGAAGCGCCGCGCCACAGTCCAACAGATTGAGAAGCTGGAGCAGACCCTCACCGAAAAGGACCGATTCCTTGCGACCGTGAGTCATGAGCTGCGGACGCCGCTAACCGCGGTGGTGGGGATGCTCGAGGTGATCAACGACAATCTGGACCATCTCACGCCGGAGCAATACAAGCCTCTGCTCAGCGACGCTCGTGACGGCGCGCTCGAGCTGGAACGTCTCATCGAGGACTACCTCACCGCAGCTCGGCTCACTGCCGGCGCCCTGACCATCAAGCATGAGGTCGTCAATCTGGACACCATCTTCTCCCGGACTATCGCTCGCCTCAACCTCGCGGAGAACCTTGGAGTGACGGTCCGTCCCTTGGGCTCCTGTATCGGAGACTCGCTTCGGATTCGCCAGATAGCCCGCAACATCCTGCGCAACGCGGCGCGATACGCCGACCACCAAATCCAGGTAGCGAATGTTGGGGACGATTCGACGGTCGTTATCGAAATTCGCAACGATGGGGATCCGGTCCCCGATGATCTCATCGACGGGTTGTTCGAGCCTTTTGGTGGGTCCACGCCTCCCGGCGGAACCGAACCCATCGGTCTCGGGCTTTCAGTGTCTCGCGGGCTCGCTCGAAGGATGGGGGGCGACATCCGTTACTCGGTCGACGGGAAGTGGACAGTCTTCAGTGTCGTGCTCCCGGTGAGCCCTCGCGCCGAGGCAATCACAAGAGCTAGCAGGGAGCCAGCTCAAAGTCTTTGAGGACGACTCGTGGGAGAGAGCAGAACGGGCCTGGTGGGGCCCGTTCTGCGCGGCGACAGGCATCAGCCCACGGTGACCTGGGACTTCTTCCCGAAACGTCTCCGCTCGGGCTCGCTCAGAAATCGCTTCCGAACCCGGATCGAGGTCGGGGTCACTTCGACCAACTCGTCGTCGGCGATCCATTCAATGGCCGTTTCCAGGGTCAGGTTCCGGGGTGGCCTGAGATTGATTGCCTCGTCCGCCGCATGGGTCCTGATGTTGGTGAGCTGCTTGGGCTTTGCCGGGTTGACCACCATCTCTTCGGGTCGAGAGGCTTCTCCGATAATCATCCCTTCGTAGATCTCCTCCCCGGCGCCGATGAACAACTCGCCTCGCTTCTGGAGGTTGTCCAAGGCAAAACCTGTGCTTGATCCTTTCCGATCGGCGACCATCGCCCCTCCGATGCGATGGGGGAGCTCACCAACCCATCGCATCCAACCTTCGTGATGCTGGTGGATCAAGGCGGTGCCCCGCGTCGTCGTCATCAGCAGTGAGCGGAATCCGAGGAGGCCGCGAGCGGGAGCGGTGAAGGTGATGATGGTCCGCCCTGGGTCGCCGGGCTGGACTTCGACGATCGTGCCCTTTCTAGGTGCGGCGGCCTGGGTAACGGTGCCCACGTACTCGTCGGGCACGTCTACAACCGCTCGCTCCACCGGCTCGTGGGGGTCGCCGTCGATGATCCGGATCACGACTTCGGGTCGGCTCACCTGGAGCTCGAAACCTTCTCGGCGCATCGATTCGATGAGCACTGCCAGCTGCAGCTCGCCGCGGCCTGCCACCTCCACGATCTCGGGAGACGAGGTGGGCCCGAGCCGGATCGAAACGTTGCCCAGAACCTCGCGCTTGAGCCGATCCTGGATCTGCCGTGAAGTGAGAAGAGTGCCTTCCCTACCGGATAGAGGTGAGGTGTTGACCCCGAAGGTCATTTTGAGGACAGGCTCGTCGACCAACAGTCTCGGCAACGGCACCGGGTCCTCGGGGCTGGCGAGGGTGTCGCCGATCTCCACTTCGGGGAACCCTGCGATCACGAACAGGTCGCCGGCCAGGCACTCGTCGACTTCGGATCGCCCGAGACCGGTGAACCGCAAGAGGGTGGTCAATCGGCGCTTTATCGGCGGTTCTTCGTCGTTGGCGTGACAGAGGGCGACTTGGGCACCTTTCTTCAACGTCCCCTCGACGACCCGCCCGATCGCTAGTCGACCCAGATAGTCCGACGCGTCGAGATTGGTGACCAGTGCCTGGAGTGGAGCCGACGGGTCGCCCCCCGGTGGGGGAATCGTCGTCACGATGGCGTCGAGGAGCGGGGCCAGGTCTGCGTCCTCGGCGGGCACACCGATCCCGGTCATGGCGCGCCCGGTCCTGGCAACCGTGGAGATGATGGGAAAGTCGATGTGATGGTCCTGGACGTCGAGGTCGAAGAAGAGCTGATAGATCTCGTCGGCCACCTCCTCAGGTCTGGCGTCGGGACGATCCACCTTGTTGATCACCACGACCGCCGGGAGGTGGAGATCCATCGCCTTGGAGAGCACGTAACGGGTCTGGGGCATCGGCCCGTCGGCGGCATCGACCAAGAGCAGGATTCCGTCCACCATGGCCAGGGCCCTCTCCACCTCGCCCCCGAAGTCGGCGTGCCCGGGAGTGTCCACCAGGTTGATCCTTGTCTCCCCCCATTGGATCGAGGCTGCCTTGGCCAAGATGGTGATTCCTCTCTCCCGTTCCTGGTCGGTCGAGTCCATCACTCGATCCACTCGCTCCTCATGGGAGGAGAAGACACCGGCTGCGTTCAGCATCGAGTCGACCAACGTGGTTTTGCCGTGGTCGACGTGCGCGACGAGCGCGACGTTTCGGAAGGAGGGTGAGGCCATGAGCATTTGATGGTATCGCTCCGGCTCGTGGTATCCGGTTCGCCTCAGCGAAGTCGGTCGACCCAATCTGACTATCCCGCTCCGAGCTTGGAGCCCGTCAGCTTGGTGCCGTCGCGACGATGGCGATGGTGACGATCACCGACGCGATCGCCAACACCAGGATGCCGGTGCCGATGATCCCGAGGACTTGGGCGATTCGGGCCATGCCCCGGTTCTCGGGCGGTCTCTGCTCGGCGTCGATTGCATTGACCTCCTTGCGGCCCATCCACCAAGCGATCGGGCTGAGCAACCCGCACAGCATGATTCCAACGATTCCCAAGACGAGGGCGGTGGTCGCCTGGCTCGGCTCGGTGTGGTGCTGGTCTGTCATCTCAGGCGGGGGTTTCCCCGCCGCTGAGCCTCTTGGCGACCCCGCGCCAGGCACGTAGCGCCACCTTCCACAGCATGATCGTGAGCGTGGTCGCGGCGACGACGAGGACACCGACCACGATCAGCGCGACCAGAGGGAAGGTTATTGCCAGTGCCACCAGCAGGGTCACCCCCACGTCCTCGAGCAGGGAGAGAGCGATATTGCTTACCGGCTCGGGGGAGGTGTTGGCGACCACGCGGGTGGTCGCCTTGGCGGCATGGGCATCCAGGGCAAGGACGCCGGCCACGGCCGCGCCGAGAGCGGTTCCGATGCTTCCCGAATCGCCGGCGATGACGGCGCCGAGGGCGGCGGCCCCGAGGGGACGGACCACGGTGTGGATCGCATCCCACACACTGTCGAGGTATGGAACCTTGTCAGCGACGAATTCGATTCCGAACAGCACCCCGGCCGCGATCATCACATCGAGGCGGGTGAGGACTTCGGGGATGTCTGTCCAACCGATGCGCCCGGCGACACCGAGCAGCAGGGTGACGAGGTAGAGGTTGATTCCCGACGCCCAACCCGATCCGGCGATGACTCCGAATGCTTCCACGACCGGAAGCTAGCGCCAAGTGCTACTCGGCCCGATGCCGGAGCCGTGATCTGGCGAGGACAACCAATGTTGGACCCAACCAGATCAAGCTCAGGAGCAACCCCAACGACGGATCGAAGCTGGTCGCGCCGGCGTCCTGCTCGGCTCCCATCGCCATGAGCATCACCTGGTCGAGATGGTCGAAGGCTCCGACATATTCGGAAATCGGCTTGGACTCGGGAGTCTCGGGCTCAGCGGCGGGCTGGGGATCTGCTTCCGGCGTTTCGTTTGAAAGCCGAAGGTCTGGGGTCCATGGCACACCGTGCCGTTGGGGCGTCTTGTTGTCGGTGCCAGTACGGGCGGTTGGCGTGGGATCTTCGGTCGGCTCCGGCTCCGGCTCCGGCTCCGGCGCCGGCGCCGGGGCGGGGTTGATGGTGCCGTTCCATGACGCACTGTTGTTGGCGGTTTGGGGGTCGGTTTCGGTGGCGGTGATGGTGACCGTGTTGGTGACCGGGCCGGGTGTCGTGGCGGTGACCCGGATCGTGACGGTCGCAGTCGCGTTCGCTGCGAGGTCGCCCAGAGCGCAGGTCAAAGCGCCGCTCGACTGGCTGCAGCTGCCTTGAGAGCTGTTGGCCGACTGGTAGGCGACGCCCGCCGGGAGCGGGTAGGTGAGGACCACGTTCGACGCCGATGACGGACCCGCGTTGTGCACCGTCACCGTATGGGTGAGTGTGCCCCCGACCAGGACCGGTTCGGGTGAGCCGACGATCAACACCCCAACATCCGCGGCGGGCTCGCCGACGACGAACTCGCCGAATGAGGTCAGGCCGCCCGCCACGATGCTCGTCGCCGAGCGCGCGAGCACCACCGGCTGCGTCCAACTGGCGCCATCGCGCCTAGCGACGATGAATTCGCTTGTGTTGGCGAATGGGTCGAGATCGGCGGCGACGAAGTCGAAGGCCACGTCGTAATAGTCGAACCCGACCGCCGAGCTCGTGATCGTCCACCAGCGGTTCGCACCGTTCGTCGCCGAGACGCCCGAGGCGGCGATATCGGGGTGATCGCCGGAGGATGTGCTCGCAAGGAGATCACCGCTCGTGGTAACGGTACCGAACAAGACGACGACCGGGGTGTAGGCCGTGACGTCGCCGATCTCGAAGTCGACGCTCACGGCCGATCCGGTTGGGACGTACTTTTCCAGGTTGCCGATGACATGGCCGCTCGAACGCACGACGTTGCCCGTCGAGGCGACGACGACCTTGCTCGCGCCCGTCGTGATCGTCCCGCTCGAAAGGGTGAGGGTGCCGGTGACGACGAGCGGACCCTGCACGAGGGTCACGCCGCTCGCCAGCGCGCCGCTGTCGACCGTGACGCTGGAGAACGCGATCCCAGAAACCGAGACCAGCTGGGTGCCGGCGTAGACGACGGTGGAGGTGGTGGGGTTGATGGTGCCGGAGGTGACAGTCCAGTTACGACCGGTGCGGATGGTGCCGGTGAGGGTGAGGGTGCCTGATGGTTTGGCGATGTCGAGATTGGGCAACGCGCCGGCTCCGGTGGTGGCGGCACCGGTGAAGGTTTGGGCGCCGGTCCCGTCGATGGTGAGCAGACCGGTCCCACCGTCGAAGGTGGACGCCTGGCTGATGTCGCC
>JALYNX010000137.1 GCA_030772935.1 Actinomycetota bacterium
CGATCGCCGGCATCGCGGAGATGACCGGGAGCGACGAAACGGCGACGACCAAAAGGTAGGTCAAGACGCCGGTTCCGAGCGACGCGAGCCAGAACTGGGTTGGCGTGACATCAAGGCCCGCCTGGGTCTGCCAGGGCTGCTCAATCGGGACTGCCTTCTGACGCTGTCGGTAATTGGCGATCACGGCCGAGACCAAGAGAGCGGTGGCAAGAGCCGTCGACGCTGCCGCGAGGAGAATCACCATTCGGGTTCACTGCCCTTCATCAACTCTGCAAGCGAAGTTCCCCCCGAGAGCGCTTCCTGGAGGCGACGGGCCATCGCTTCGGGTGGGAGCGCCCCGCTCCAGACCAGAGGACCCCCCATCCGCTCCCGCACGAACAATGGCTCCGAAGAGAAGTCTTCGTGAAGCGATGGCACCAGCGCACGTATCTCGACGGTCTGTCGTCTGATCTTTCCCTCGAAAGGCTCGACATCGCGATCGAGATGGACGATGAAGTCGATTGAGGTAGAGAAGATCTTCCGAACTACCTGTTCCGGCACGTTCTCGCCGGCCATCAACGCCGCATTGACCAGAGCCGCGAGGGCGTCGGTTGCCGAGTTGGCGTGGATCGTGCACACCATGCCGCAGCCGGCGTTGGCCGCCCTTGTCAACTCGAATGCCTCAGCGCCTCGGACCTCGCCGACGACTATCAGATCGGGGCGCATCGCCAGTGTCACCTTCACCAGGTCGCGGAGGGCGATTTCACCGCGACCATCGAGCGCAGCCGGCCTCGCTTCGTAATAGGAGCCGTGAATCAGGGGCACGTGCAACTCACGGACCTCCTCGCACGCCCGGACACAGTGCTCGATCGGGACTGCGGCAATCATCGCGGAGAGAAACGAGGTCTTCCCTGCACCAGGGGGTCCACTGACGATCACGGATGCCGATGCCCGCATCGCGGCTGTCAGAAATGAGGCTGCGGCCGGAGTTATCGAGCCCAGCTTGACCAGCGAGTCCATGGTCTCCTTGCGGAGTGCGTAACGACGGATGGTTGCCGAGAGGTGGTCAGCCACCGGGGGGATCACCGCGGTAAGTCGCGCGGTCCCATCCAAGATGCGCGCTTGCGCGATCGGGTTCGACGTGTCCAGGCGCCGATCGGTGGCTGCGATCAAGCGCTCGACCACCTGTCGATTCTCATCCTCGGTGAGTGGAATCTCCAGGCCCCGCAACCACCCTCCCGCCTCGAGATAGGTGACCCGATCGCCTTCGATGAAGATCTCCTCGACATCGTCACGGTCGAGAAGGTCCCCGAGAGGTCCATGCGCGGACACAGATCGGTAGAGCCGCTGCACCGTCGCCTCGGGATTGGCCAGGGAACGACCCTCCCCGAGATGTGCCATGCGCTGATAGTCCTCGACCGTCTCCTCGAGCAACTGGATCAATGGCCCTGAGTCGTCGTTCGGGTCGATCCCTGCCCCGTCGATGCGCTCAAGCGCGCGCCGTCGGATCTCCTGATAGGCATCCGTGGTCATGCTGGGATTGCCTCGTCGAGGAGTCCCGCAACATCCTTCATTGCCTTATGAAAATGGCCGCGATCCACGACGACGCCGTTCCACGCGGCGCCCTCGACTCTCGAGTCGTTAGGGAGCAGAACGAAGGATGTACCCGAAACCGTGCGTCTCAGCTCGGAGCGTATTTCACTGCCGAGATGTGTTCCCCCGACCCTGTTGACAACGATCAGGATCTCCGGATGGGGGCCCGAGATGAGCCTTTGCACCGTCTTGACGAGGCGGGTCATGCCGACCGGGTTCGCCGCTCCCACCACGACGAGCATGCCAAAGTCGTGAAGACCCGGCGTAATTTCTCCGCCAACTGGCCCGAGGTCAGCCACTACGAACCCAAAACGGTGTGTGCCCAGATCCTCGACCAAGCTGCGGAGCTCGTGTCCTGAGACCTCCGAGCCAGCTCCTGGATTGGCCAGGCCGGCCACGACGGCCAGATCGCCAGACTGATGGATGGCCTCGTGGAGACGCTCTGGCGAGTAGTGGGCAAGGTCGACGGCCGTGCGCAAGTTTGGATGGAGGGGTAGATCGAGTCGTTGCGCGATTGCGGGCCAGGACTGGTTGAGATCGATCAGGACGGTGGATCGCTTCTTCGCCAAATGGCTCGAGAGTGCGATCGCCACTTCGGTGACTCCAGTGCCGGCGCCTGATCCCAACACGCCGATCCGGAAAGTAGGAGAGGTTCGATGGGGAGCAAGGTGGGCCTGCGGACGATGGGCGAGGATCGCGGCCGCCGAGGCGACGAATTCTTCGGCTGTGGCATCCGCCTCGATGACGTCCGTGATCCCACATTCCAGGAGACGGCGTTTTGCATCGGGCCCGTCATCAGGGCTGTATACACCGACTACCTCACGTCCGATTTCACGCAGCCGTTGGACCAGTCGCGGCGTCAGGAACGAACAGACGTCATCGATGAGGAGAATGTCGTAGTCGTCATGAGCTGCCTGCTCGGGACCCATCACTCGTGCGATGACCCGTCCGCCACCGTGATCCAGTAGGAAGCGATGCACGCGGTCCGGCCAATCTCGAGCCGAGGCGGCTAGGGCGAGTTCCGGTCCCATTCAACCGCCTGCAACGGGAGCGGCACCCGTAGATCGAACGATCTCCAGCGAGCCATTGGCGATGGCCTCGGCCAAGGCCAACGCCTCCTCATCGTCGACCGCGACCGTGATGTGATAGCCGCCGGTTGACAGGCCGCCCGCCTCCGCCTCCGCGAGGGCAATCACCGCCAGATCGGTGGCCACGTAGCGGGCGATGCCGTCGACAACCGTGATGACATCCACCCGGTCCCCTACGACGATCCTGGCACCCGCCGCATGTTCGATCTCGACAGGAATGCTCATGGCTCGATGACCGTCCGCCACTCCTGAGTCGACCAGTGCCGCGGTATCGATGAGCCCGCCGGCCGGAATCGACCTGGCGAGGATCCTTCCCTGCATATCCCCAAGTTCGTCTTGGAGAAAGAGGGTTTCCACAGCCTCGAAGTCGGCGGCGACGGGGACAAACCTCACGACCTCAGGAGTCACTACCGACCCCTCTGCGATCGGCTCGGCGGCAACGGCTACAAGGACCTCCGCGTCGCGATTCTGAAGAGCTAAATAGTTGAACACGAAGGCCAAGATCACCGTGACGGCGATCAGGATGTGCGACAGTGACGGTCGGCGACGCACCGGCTTTGCCGGTGGTAAAGAGGTGCCCGCTTCCCTCGATATGACAGAGGGACCCGATGCCACGGGGCGACAACCTATCTTCGGGATGACACCCGATGTCGAGAGCGCGAAAAGCCATGGATGAGCAACAGAATCCCGATCCCGAGCTGGAGTCGGTGCTGCGCGAGGCGGGCCGGGAAATGATCGAGGAGGCGGCCGAGGACGAGCGTCTGACCGAGCTCCTTCGTCGTCGGCGATTGGAGATGTCCGACCTCGCCCTGGAATGGGTGCACCGCGGCCAGCGGGTTCGAGCCGAGGCGGGTACCCAGACTTTCTCCGGGCAGGTCGTGTTCGCCGGGACCGACTACGTAGCCATCGAGCGAGTCGAGGATCAGGTAGCGGTGCGTCTGAACCGAGCCACCTGGACGCTGGAATCCGATCATGGCGAGGGTCGCGAGCAAACCGTCGCCGCCACCAGCCTCAAGGCCCGGCTTTCGGAGTTGGCAGCCAGCGGGGAGATGGTGCGTCTGGTTGTCGCCGAAGGACGCGCCTTGGTTGGCTCCGTGGCGGTGGTCGCGGCGGATCAGGTCGAGGTCCGACAGGACCACCTCACCGTGCTGGTGCCAGAGGATCTGATCCTGGCCGTGATCACCTCGCGAGCCCCACGCTGACATGCGGCGATTGACGGTCACCCCACCGACAGTACGGCCCGGCCAGCTTGCAGTTAAGGGGGTTGATAATGGGCCCGGTGCGAGTCCGCTCATCCCTACGTCGACCATTAGAAGGACTGAGACAGCGCATCGTCTCCTCCGCCACCTCTCCCTTCGCCCATGCCGCCTACCCCTTGGAGCACAGCCTCGACTACCCGGGTGATCCCGGACTGCTCGGCCCCGGCTCGGTTTCCTGGCTGGTGCTCGCCGATGTGGCCACCTTCGTCGGGGGAATCCGGGCGCTGCTCCTCCAAGCGGCGCACCCAGAAGTGGTTGCCGGTGTCGGCGACCACTCCAGATATCGAGAAGACCCCCTGGGACGGCTCTCGCGGACCTCGGCCTATGTCACTGCCACCACCTATGGGGCCATGCCCGAAGTCGAAGCCGCAGTTGCCCAGGTGCGCCGTATCCACCGGGTGGTATCCGGGGTGTCGAGCCGTGGTCTGCCCTACGACGCCGGCGATCCCGGCTATTCGGCCTGGGTGCACAACGCTCTGACCGAATCCTTCCTGGTCGCCCATCAGACCTACGGTGAGCTCAAGCTCTCGTCGGCCGAGCGCGACCTCTTCGTCCTCGAACAGACCCGGGTCGGCGCCCTTCTCAACTCCGATCCGATGCCAACCGCGGCAGATGATTTGTCGACCTGGATCGGGCTTCATCCCGAGCTGGCGCCATCGCCCGAAATGGACGAAGCCGTCCAGTTCTTGAGCGATCCGCCGTTGGACCCCGGTCTCAAACTCGGGTACAAGATCCTCTTGGAGGCAGCAGCTGCGACTCTGCCCCGGCGGTTGCTCGCCATCCTCGGGCTGACCAAGACCCCGGGTGCTGTCAGTGCGGGTCGGGTAGCGGTCAGCGGTCTACGTTGGGCGCTTGGCTACTCGCCGTCGTGGAAACTGGCACTGACCCGAACCGGCTCACCGGTTCCCGAAGGCCGCTTCAAGCAAAAGATGGCCATCGAGCGCTGACTCGATCCCACCAGTTAGGGTCGCAACCGAGGACCACCGAGGAGGCGTCGTGGCTGACAACGAGATCACTGTCGACGAGTTCGTCAACACCAAGGTCCTGCCCGAGCTCCGACCGGTGGTGGAGATGCTGCGGAGGCTGATGCGGGACAACGCCCCGAACGCCCGCGAGTTCATGAGTTACGGGATACCCAACTACAAGGGCAACCGAGGGCTGGCGGTGATCAGCCCCACCAAGAACGACATCACCTTCGCCTTCTCCAGGGGTGCGGAATTCGAGGACGAATACGGCCTGCTTCGGGGGGTGGGCCACGTCTCCAAGCACATCAAGCTCAAAGCCGTGGATGAGGTGCCCGAGGAGGCGTTGGTCTACTACATCAACCAGGCCCTAGCGCTGGACACCTAGGAAGTGTCTGACCCGCCTACGAACCGATCTCAGCGTCGAGGTCGGCGATCACCGGATGGGACCGGACGAAATCGAAGATCTCGTCGCGGAAGAACTTGAAGGTGCGCCCTCCGGGCAGTTTGTAGGCCGGCAGCCGTCCCTCCCGGGCGTAACGCCGCACCATCTGGACGTTCATGCCCAGGAGCTCGGCCACCTGGGCCGCATCGAGGATCTGGGGCAGGTCCTGGCTCACCATGTCGGGCTCGTGGTCACTCGAGGTGAGCGTACGTGATGTCAG
>JALYNX010000138.1 GCA_030772935.1 Actinomycetota bacterium
GTCCGGTCGGCTGCGGGTCGGGTCATCAAGGCGGAGACGGCGCGCAAACCTGTGATCGTGCCCGTCGTCTTCGAGCTCTAGGAGATCCACTAACAAGTCGAGTCCCGATGTAGTGTTTCGGTACACATGCCAGGTAGGACACCCACCCGAAAGGGCTCCACCGGGCGGAGACGGGTGTCACAACCAAAGAAGACAAAGCCGCAGAAGGGCACGTTTCGTCAAAAGCTGGTGACGTCACGTGAATACGTGCGCACCACCCTGGGTCGTCAGGCCGACGACGTCTGGGGTCTTGGCCTAATCGTCCTCGCTATCCTGGTGGTCCTCGCATTCCTGGATAAGGCCGGTCCCGTCGGGGAGGGGATCGAAAGCGGGAGTCTCTTTCTCTTCGGGGTTTGGCGTTTTGCAGTGCCTCTGGCCCTGGCCGGGGTCGGGGTGGCCCTCATCGTCGGAAAACCGCGCGACGGCGCACGTCGGCTCGTGGTGGGAAGCATCGCCACCTTTGTCGGCTCACTCGCCCTGTTCCATCTCCTGACCGGGGCCATAGCCCTGATGCCCAACGTCGAGTTGGTCAAACAGCGTGGTGGCGCCGTTGGTGCCTTGCTCGCATTCCCGTTGCGTCGGATCCTCGGGCATTGGGGTGCCTTCGTGGTCCTGGCGGCGGTGATTGCAATGGGAGTCCTCGTCGCCACGCACACCAGCGTCCGCGAGCTCTTTCTTGGTGTCGTCGACGCGGTCAGGTCGGCACGCCGTCTGGCCGCCACGACGGCCGTGGGTGTTCCAACCTCCCGCCTCGCCCATGTCGCAACAAGCCCGCCCGCGGCGACAACACCTCCCCGGGGCAGACACGAGCGACCCAAACGGTCTCGTGCAAAGCCGGAGAAGCCCATGGAGAGGGCGGCGCCGACGCCGAAGCCACCTGCTCCCACCGTGGTCGACCTGACCTCTCCGGGGTACAAGCTGCCGCCACTCCGTCTCCTCGATGCGGGAACGGGTGGCGAGGTGAACCGTCGCTCCCTAGAGGAGACAGCCCACCAACTGGAGGAGACTTTGCTCCAGCACGGCGTCGACGCCACGCTGACCAAGATCGTTCCCGGGCCGACAGTCACCCGCTATGAGATCGAGTTGGCCCCTGGGGTCAAGGTGAATCGCGTCTCCAGCCTTTCCCACGACATCGCCTACGCCCTGGCCACGCCCGACGTGCGGATCCTGGTGCCCATTCCCGGCAAGTCGGCGATCGGTGTCGAGGTCCCCAACAACAAACGGCGTCTCGTGTCCTTGGGCGACATCCTCTCCAGCCCCGAAGCTGCGATACCGGCCCATCCCCTGACAGTCGGCCTCGGAATGGACATCTCCGGTGACTCCAGGATGCTCAATCTCTCCGAGCTTCCACACGTACTGATCGCCGGGGCCACCGGGGCCGGGAAGTCGTCTTGCATCAACTCGATCGTCACCTCATTGCTGATGCGGACCCATCCCGACGACGTGCGGATGATCATGGTCGATCCCAAGCGGGTCGAGCTCGGCCAGTACAACGGCGTCCCTCACCTTCTGACCAGGGTCATCACCAACCCGAAGAAGGCCAATGACGCCCTGAAATGGGCGGTCGCCGAGATGGATCGCCGCTATGACCTGCTTGCCGATGCCAAGGTGCGCGACATCGAGGGCTACCGCGAGAAATGGGAGGCGGGTGGCCTCGATCAGGAAGGCTTCGACCGGTTCCCCTACATCGTGATTCTCATCGACGAGCTCAACGACCTGATGATGGTTGCCGGGCGGGAGGTCGAGGAATCGATCGTGCGCATCGCCCAGATGGCGCGCGCCGTCGGGATCCACCTCGTCATCGCCACCCAGCGGCCGTCGGTCGATGTGATCACCGGTGTGATCAAGGCCAACGTGCCGAGCCGGCTCGCATTCAGTGTCGCTTCCCAGACGGATAGCCGGGTGATCCTCGATGGCTCCGGTGCCGAGAAACTGGTGGGGATGGGAGACATGCTGGTGGTCACTGCCAAGGAGCCCCGTGCCCAGCGAATCCAGGGTGCCTGGGTCCGTGAGAGTGAGATCCAAGCAGTGGTTGATTGGGTCAGATTGCAGAGGGAGGCCGTCTACCAGGACCAGGAGGTTCTCGAGGTGGTGGCCGCCGCGGCGGCGGCCCAGGCCGAAGACGACGGCGAGGAGGACACGGTTCTGGCCCGGGAGGCGATGGAGATGGTGGTCCGCAGCCAACTCGGATCGACCTCGATGCTCCAACGCAAGCTCCGGATCGGGTTTGCCCGAGCGGGGAGGGTGATGGACATCCTGGAGCGGAGAGGCGTGGTCGGGCCTTCGCAGGGGAGCAAGGCCCGCGAAGTGCTGATGACGATCGAGGAGCTCGAAGACATGCTCGCCCGCGAGGCAGTCGAGGTCTGATTGCACCGAGCCGGTGCGACGGGAAGAGCCAAGAGCCTGTGGTAGGTTTGGCCCCCGGTTCAGTGACGAGCGAGTTTTAGAAGGGCCAGTGAACATGGTTTTTGCACTCGGTGTGATCATTGCCCTCGCCGCGGCTGCCCGATCCACCTGGTCCCCTTGCGGTCTTTCGATGCTCTCGACCATCACTCCGGTCACCGAGCAGGGACGGGGC
>JALYNX010000139.1 GCA_030772935.1 Actinomycetota bacterium
GATCTACGGCATCGACGCAGATCGCTATTTGGTGGTGGCCTCGACCGGGGCGCGGCCAAGAATCCTGCCTGGTACCTGAACCTCGTCACCGACCCGGAGGTCGAGATACAGGTCGGAGCGGAGAAGTTCACGGCGCGGGCCTGTACTGCCGGCCCCGACGAGAAGCCGTCCCTTTGGGGACTCATGGCCTCGATCTGGCCCGACTATGACAAGTACCAGGCCAAGACCGGGCGAGAGATCCCCGTGGTGATCCTGGAGAGGATCTGACCCGGCGCTCAGACGTCGAAGAGGTCACCTGCGAGGTACTTGAGACCGGTGTCGACGGCGACGGTGGCCACGAGATGCTCCGGTCCCAGTTCTTGCGCCAGGCCGATCGCACCCACGACGTTGAGCCCGCTCGAGGTCCCGGTGAGCAGCCCCTCTTCTGCCGCGAGCCTTCTGGCCATGACTCGTGCCTCGTTCTCATCGATGGCTCTGACTTCGTCGTACAGGCTCTCGTCCAGTAGGGGCGGCACGAATCCAACGCCGATCCCTTCGACATGATGCGTCCCAGGCGGTTTTCCGGAGATCACTGCGGTCGACGACGGCTCGAAAAGGACGACCCGGGTCGAGGCGCTCGCCTCCCGCAACGCGCCGGAAACACCCATCGAGAAGCCAGCGGTGCCGACCGCGGTGCAGAAAACATCGATTGGACGGTCGATCTGGGCCAAGAGCTCCTCACCAAACCGTCGATGCCCGACCAGGGCGTCACGATTGTGGAACTGATTGGTGAAGTAGGTGCCTGGCTCCGCGGCATACTCCTTGGCCTTCTCGATCATGCGGGGAATCAGATCGGGCGTGATCATCCCGCCTTCGCTGGGGACGATCGTGACCTCGGCACCGAACGCCTGCATCGTCTTCAGCTTTTCCTGGGCAAAGGCGTCCGAAGAGACGACCTTGAAGTGGTAACCCTTGGCGGCACAGACGAAGGCCAGCGAGGATCCGGTGCTCCCTCCGGTGTATTCGACCACGGTCATCCCGGGGCGAAGGTCTCCGCGTCGTTCCGCCTCCTCGATGATCGCCAGCGCCATTCGGTCCTTGTAGGAGCCGGTCGGGTTGAACCACTCCAACTTCACAAAGATGTCGGCGGCGCCCCCTGGAACCACCTTTGACAGCTTCACCACCGGGGTGTTGCCCACAAGTTCGGTGATAGATGCACCCAGTCGTGCGATGGTGGCTCCCTTGGTCTGTTGGACGGCGATTATGGCGGACCGAGCGAGAGCTCAACCCACCCGAAATGTCCAGGAGTAGTCGCCGGGGTCAGGGAGGCCGTTCACGGTGTCATAGACCACTCGGATGGTGTGCTCTCCGGATGTCCACTCGCTGATCGTCGGATTGGTGGGACTCGGCGTCCATCGATAGACACCGGTTCCCTCGACAAAGGTGGCGTCGGACACCAGCCAATTGTCGACGTAGATCTGAGCCACGTACCCGACTTCGAGATCGATCTCGATCGATGTCTGCGGTGGGACCAGGTGGCCGGGCTCGGGGGCCACCGACTCGACCGGGCCCGGAAGCAGGATCTCATCTCCCTCGGTGGCAAATGCAATGCCGAACGCGATGGCGGCAACCGCCACCAGCCCCAGCCCCAGGTAGATGTGACGGTAGGACATGCCACGGGCACCGTAGCTGTGCCCAGTTACTCTGCCGCCGGGACAAGTCATGAGGTGATCGAGGTTTGTCAGATCGTGAACTGATCACGTCGGCGTTCGCCGGTGATGTCGAGATCGAGACCGCTCGTGAAGCGGTGGAACGGGCGATCGACGCGCTCGACCGCGGCGAGGCCAGGGTTGCGGAGAAGACTGGTGAGGGATGGGTGGTCAACGAGTGGCTGAAGGAGGCGATCCTCCTCTACTTCCAGCTTCGGGAGATGGAGACGGTCGAGGTCGGCGGCTACGAATACCACGACAAGATCCCGCTGAAGAAGGGGCTGGCGGCACAGGGGGTGAGAGTGGTTCCCCCGGGGACCATCCGCTACGGGGCTCATTGCGAGCCAGGTGTGATCGTGATGCCCGGCTACGTCAATATCGGCGCCTATGTCGGGGCCGGCACCATGGTCGACACCTGGGCCACGGTGGGGTCATGTGCCCAGATCGGGAGGGGAGTGCACCTCTCGGGCGGGGTGGGGATCGGTGGCGTGCTCGAACCGCTGGGCGCACGCCCGGTCATCATCGAGGATGGGGCTTTCATCGGCAGTCGATCGATTGTCGTCGAGGGGGTCCTGGTCGAAGAAGGTGCGGTTCTGGGCGCCAACACAGTGCTGACTGGCTCGACGCCGATCATCGACGTCACCGGGCCCGAGCCTGTGGAGCATCGGGGGCGGGTCCCTGCCGGCGCGGTGGTGGTTCCCGGCACCCGTCCCAAGGAGTTCCCCAGCGGCACCTATGACCTGGTATGCGCTCTGATAATCGGGCAGCGAACCGAGGCGACCGACAAGAAGACGGCCCTCAACGACTATCTCCGGGATCTCGGCGTTCAACTGTGACCGATCTCGTCGAGACGCTCTGTTGGCTCGTCGACATCCCATCGGTAACCGGTGACGAGTCGAGGCTGCGCGACGCGATTGCGAAGCGCCTGGAGTCGATGCGGCCCCAGTCGGTCGGCGATTCATTGGTGGTCGGCGAGCCACGGGAGAAGGCGATTCTCCTGGTGGGTCATCTCGACACCGTCCCGCTTCAGGGTCATGTCGGGGCCACCGTGGAGGACGGCCGGGTCCACGGTCTCGGCGCCACCGACATGAAGAGCGGGCTGGCGGTGATGATCCATCTCCTCGAAGCCGTGGGCCCTGATCGGATCGTCTGCATCTTCTACGCAGGAGAGGAGGGCCCGTTGTCGGGGAATCAACTCGGGATGATCCTCGATGCTGCCCCATGGTTGCGTACGGCCGAGGCCGCGATCGTCATGGAGCCGACCGATAAGGGCCTCGAGGCCGGATGTCAGGGTGTTGTCAACGCCGAGGTGACGTTCGAGGGGGCGGCGGCCCACTCGGCGAGACCCTGGCTTGGCGACAATGCGATCACCAAGGCAGGGGAGTTCCTGACCCGGATGCGGGCTCTCGAGCCGGAGCTCCATGTGGTCGGCGGTCTCGAGTTCAGAGAGGTGATGTCGGTGACCACTGCCTTGGGGGGAGTTGCCAAGAACATAATCCCCGCCGCCTTCTCATTGAATGTGAACTATCGGTTCGCCCCAGACCGGTCGCTGGACGAGGCGATCAGCCGCATCCACGCAGTATGTGCCGCAGCTGATCGGGTCGTGGTTGCCGATTCCGCCCCGGCGGGAGCGGTGAACACCGACCATCCGTTGTTCCGGGCGCTTGTTGAGGTGTCGGCAGCACGTATCGCCGGCTAGCAGGGCTGGACCGATGTCGCCCAACTCTCGGAGGCGGGGATCCCAGCCGTCAACTTCGGACCGGGTGAACCGGCCCTCGCCCACAAGCCCGGGGAGTCGGTCCGGGTCGAAGACCTCAGTTGGGCCTACGAATCGTTGTCCGCGGTGCTTGGGTGACGGCACACCGCGGCTTCCTACAC
>JALYNX010000140.1 GCA_030772935.1 Actinomycetota bacterium
GTTGCGGCCATCGAGGATGGCTGGATGCAGGCCCAAATCGAGGACTCGGCCTACCGGGAAGCGAGACGTCAGTCCGAGGGAAGCTCGACAGTGGTCGGGGTAAATCGCTTTCAGGCGTCGGCGGTCGGGGAGGTGCCGGCGCTGGAGTCAGACCCCTCACTGGAGGAGAGCCAGAGAACACGTCTCGCCCAATGGAGGTCCAGCCGCGACTCTCATGCAACCAATTCCTCTCTTGACGAGCTCGAGGACCAGGCCAGAGGGGACTCCAACCTCCTTCCGGCGATGAAGGTGGCATTGGCGTCGGGCGCGACGTTGGGCGAAGTCTCGGAACGGTTGCGCAATGTATTTGGCAGCCATCGTCCCGGTTGATTCGGCCGGCAATATCGACGGCGGGTACCGTCCCGCACGAATCGAATGGCAGACAGCAGAACCCACCTCTTGATCATTGGCGGTGGTCCCGCCGGAACCCAAGCTGCCACCACTGCCGCCTCCAAGGGCGCCAGGGTGACCCTGGTTGAAAAGGACATCGTCGGCGGGGCGGCTCATCTCTGGGATTGCATCCCGTCCAAGACGATGGCGGCGAGTGCCCTTCGTCACACCTCGATTCGCAACGCCGCCAAGCTCGGCTTTGTCACTGAAGTCGGGCGGGTGGATCCCAAGGTGTTGGCCGAGCGCATCGAGGTCATCACCGGTGATATCAACCGGAATTGGGTGCGGCTCCTCGAATCCCAGGGCGTGACGATGATCGAGGGCACTGGTCGCTTCCTGTCCGATCACGAGGTGGTGGTCGCCACCGAGGCGGGTGAGCGTCGGATCACATTCGACAAAGCGATGGTTTCGACCGGCTCGGCTCCCCGGGTCCCGGAGTGGGCGCCGGTGGACGGCAAGCGGGTCCTGACTACCCGAGACAGCTATTTTCTCGACGAGGTGCCCGAGCACATCGTGGTGATCGGGTCGGGTGTCACCGGAGTCGAGTTCACCCACATCTTCGTGAGTCTTGGCGCCAAGGTGAGCCTGGTTGTCTCCCGCCAACAGATCCTGCCCTACCGCGACGCGGAGGTTGCAGCGGTTCTCGAGGAGGACTTCTTGGAACGTGGGGTCCGCCTGGTCATCGGAGCGAGGGCGGAACAGGTGTCAGTCTCCGACGACGACATATCAGTGATGTGCAACGACGGCCGGGTGATCCACGGTTCGCATGTGCTTCTTGCGGTCGGTTCCTATCCGCTGAGCGACCAGCTCGATCTCGATGCGGCCGGCATCGAGACCCACGACGGCTACATCACAGTCGACGACTACCAGCGGAGCTCGGTCCCACATATATATGCGGCCGGCGATGTGACCGGTCAGATGCCTTTGAGCTCGGTTGCATCGATGCAGGGCCGCAAGATCGCCCGCCACGCCCTGGAGCTCCCGGTCACCCCACTCGACTACTCGAAGGTCGCCGAGGCGATCTTCACCGAGCCCGAGATCGCGTCGGTGGGACTGGTAGACGTCGACGCCGCGGCGGAGGGTCGCAAGGTCCAGACCATGAAGGTGCCGTTCGCGGCGAATGCCCGTTCGGTGCTCCAGCATGTGACGCGGGGTTTCGTGAAGCTGACATCCGATCCCGCCACGGGTGTGGTGCTTGGGGGGACGATCGTCGGCCATCGCGCCTCGGAGTTGATCGGGGTGGTTGCTCTCGCGGTGCAGGCCCGCATCACCGACGAGACGTTGGTGGAGACCCTCATGGTCCATCCGTCGATGACCGAGGCGATCTCCGACGCCGCTGAATAGAGAGTCCCAAGTCATAAGTCCCAAGTCGCAAGCTTGAGACTTGAGACCTAAGACTTGAGACTTACTTCACGATTGCGATCACCTGACCGGCGCTCACCGTATCGCCGGGCTCGACTCGTAGGTCCACCACTTCGCCCGCGTTGGGCGTTGTCACTTCGTTCTCCATCTTCATCGCCTCGAGCACGCATATCCGGTCACCGGCTTTGACCGAGGCGCCCGCTTTCACATGCACTTTGACGATGGTGCCCTGCATCGGTGCGGTGAGCACTCCATCAGACACGCCACTGGGACCTGGATGAGAGAGCCGGGGTGGGCGTCGCCGAAGACCGCCCCCTGGGGTGGCCGGTTCGGGTGCCCAATACGACACCGTGAAGCGACGGCCTCCCACCTCCACCGTGATGTCACGTTTCGCCAGTTCCTCGTCTTCGGGGAGCGCGGGCGGGGCGTCGGGAGAGGTGGGATCGAGCACCACGGAATCTTCCATCCACCTGGTGTGATGCGCACCCTTGATGAAATCGGGATGATCGAGAACCGCGAGATGAGCGGGGATCGTCGTTGCGACTCCGCGTACTTTGAATTCCTGAAGGGCTCGTCTGCCCCGGTTGATGGCACCTGCGCGGGTCGGGCCCCAGACCACCAGCTTCGCCATGAGGTTGTCGTAGTACTGGGACACGGTCGTTCCCTGGCGAACCCAAGAGTCGACTCTCACTCCCGGGCCGGCCGGTTCCTGCCACTCGACGAGCTGTCCGGGAGAGGGCATGTAGTTGTTGAAGGGGTCTTCGGCGTTGATCCGGAATTCGATGGCGTGGCCGCGTGACTCCACCTCGTCCATCGTCAGTTCCTCGCCTCTGGCGATTCGAAGTTGCCATTCGACGAGGTCGAGACCGGTGACCATCTCAGTCACGGTGTGCTCGACCTGGAGCCGGGTATTCATCTCCAGGAAATAGAAGTCGCCGTTCTGATCGACCAGGAACTCGACGGTCCCGGCGTTGACATACCCGCAGGAGCGGGCTGCAGCCAATGAGGCCTTGGCGAGCGCTCGACGCTGTTTGATCGTGATCCCCGGGGAGGGGGTCTCTTCGATGAGCTTTTGGTGTCGTCTCTGCACCGAGCAGTCGCGTTCACCGAGGAAGATGCCTTTGCCGTGGCTGTCGAAGAGGATCTGAGCTTCAACGTGACGGGGACGCTCCAGGTATTTCTCGACGTAGACCTCTGGGTTCCCGAAGTAGGCGTCCGCCTCCCGGCGTGCGCCCTCGAATCCCTCGACCAAGTCATCGGGCCCTCGCACCACCCGCAAGCCCTTACCGCCCCCGCCGTGGGCAGCCTTGATGGCGACCGGGTATCCAAACTGATTGGCGATTGCTTCCGCCGCCTCAACCGAGGTGACCGGCTCGGTGATCCCCGGAACCGTGGGCACGCCGAACTTCTCGGCGTTGCGTCGAGACGTGATCTTGTCGCCCATGCCCTCGATGGCGTCGGGCGGGGGGCCGACCCAGATGACTCCCGCCTCCTGAACAGCTCTGGCGAATCCGGCGTTCTCGGATAGGAATCCGTATCCGGGGTGGATCGCCTCCGCCCCCGACTCGTGGGCCACCTGAAGGATCCGGTTTTGATTCAAATAGCTCTCAGCAGCCGGGGCCGGGCCGGCATTCCAGGCTTCATCCGCCAGATCGACATGGAGAGCGTCGCGGTCCAACTCGCTGTAGAGGGCGATGGTTCGGATTCCCATCTCCTTCGCGGTCCGGATCACCCGAACCGCGATCTCTCCCCGGTTGGCGATTAGAAGGCTTTTCA
>JALYNX010000141.1 GCA_030772935.1 Actinomycetota bacterium
GTGTGGCCACGAGCTAACCCAAGCAATTCACCTTGGATGGGAGGGCCAGTATTTTGAGTGGCGTGACACTGCCCAAGCTCGATCGTCGTCGGGTCTGGCGACGCTCGTTGGTGATTCTCGGGTTGATGACTGCGGGGGTCGCGGCCCCGGTGCTCGACCTCTACGGGAGAAATCCCAGTGTTTTCGTAGCCAATCGAAGCACCCCGGAGCAGATCGTCATGTTCGGGCTTCTGGTCACCTTCACCCTGCCGTTGTTGGCTCTGATCATCCTCACGGTCTTAGAGAAGTTCAGCTCCCGGGCCGCCGATATCGCCTACTACGGCCTGGTCGCGATCTCGGCGGCGGCGACCGGCCTGGTGGTTAGCCGCCAGGTGCTGCCAGAGAACACGTTTGCCGCGGTGGGTCTGGCCCTTGGTATCACCGTTGTGGTGCTGCTCCTTTGTCGCCGGATCGAATCTGGCCTGCTCTTCTTTTCTCTCCTTGGGCCAGCGGTCCTGGTGATGTTCCTGGCGATTTCTCCCACCTCGCGTCTCTTGGCCGAGCCCACCACCCCTCCTGTGTCCCCGGACCAAGTCGGGTTGGCCGCCCCGATCGTGTTCATCCAACTCGACGAGCTCCCTCTCGCCTCGCTGATGGATGAGCAGGGGGCGATCAACGCCGATCTTTTCCCGAATTTCGCCCGGTTGGCCGATTCCGGGAACTGGTATCGCAATGCTCTCTCCAACTCGATTGCCACGACAGCCAGCGTCCCCGCCATCCTCACCGGTGTCCTCGGCGACAAAGATCAGAGCCCCTCGTTGATCGACCATCCCCGCAACCTGTTCACATTGCTCGGTGCGGGTTACGAGATGCATGTCGTCGAATGGCTCACCGACATGTGCCCTGAGGAGCTGTGCAAGGACTACGCCGGCCGGGGGCCGGCCCGATTCGGCTCCCTGTTACAGGACGTGGGAGTGGTATACGGCCATCTGTCGCTGCCGGAATCTGCGCGCGCCGGCCTCCCCAGTATCGACGGCAGCTGGAAGGGCTTTCTCGGTCAGGCCGAGAGCCGGGAGGCGGCACCGGTCGACGTGGGGGATTTGCCCGTTCCCGAGGCGGGGCAGAGGAGCAAATGGATCGACTGGATGGAGCGCATCATCGATGGTGTTGAGGACGACGCCCCACCCACACTGCATTTCGCCCATCTCCAGGCGCCACACATCCCGTGGAGGATCAACCCCTCCGGGAGCCACTATCAGCGGCCCGAGCAATACGACGAGGTCGACGGCATCGAAGGTGGTGGAAAGTGGGTGACCCGCCCCGATCTGCCTCGATTGGGGTATCAGCGGTATCTGTATCAACTCGGTTTCCTTGACCAGCGCCTCGGAGCCTTGTTCGACAGGATGGAGGACACCGGGATCTGGGACGAATCCCTGATCGTGGTCGTGGCAGATCACGGGGCCTCGTTTGTGCCCGGTGAGCACCGGCGCTGGCCGATGGAAGCCAATCGCGACGACCTCTACCGCGTCCCACTCATGATCAAGCTTCCGGGCCAGCAGGAGGGTCGCATTTACGACGAGCCGGCCTTCGGTATCGACTTGCTTCCCACCATCGTCGATGCGCTCGACATCACCACCGACTGGGAGTTCGACGGCCACTCACTTCTGGACATCGAAGGGACCGACTACCCCCACGTGCCGATCTTCTATTGCTGCAGCAGTGAGCCGGCCAGCACCGATCTCAACGTCCTGTTCGATCAGGTCCGGCGCAACCACCACTGGGTGCCCGATCAGGGAGGTTGGATGGGGGTCGCCGGAGCGGGCCGCTACGCCGAACTCGTAGGCCGCCCTGTGGCCGAGTTGCCGACCCGGTCCAGCGACGACCTGCAATGGTCGTTGACCCAGGCCGAGGACCTGTCAGATGTCAGCCGTTCCAGCGGATTCGTCCCGACCTTCGTCTCCGGTCGGTTGCAGCTTCCCGCCGGGGTCGAAGGCGACGATCTGCTACTGGTCGTCAACGGCACTGTCGGCGGGACCGGGTTCGTGATCCGGGACAGCGACACCAGCGGTGAGATACGCGGGCTCTTGGCAGAGGAGCTGGTAGTCGACGGTGTAAATGAGGTGGCGATTCTCATTCCCGATCCACAGGGTGAGGGATGGCTCATCGGCGCGGCTGCCGACATCACAGTCGATTACTTCGCAGAAGACGGCCGTCAACTCGACATTCGCTCCGAGGGTGACCGGCGTCTGGAGATAAGCGCGGTTCGAGAGTCGGAAACAGGCTGGCTGGTGAGAGGCTGGGCAGCCGACGTCAAGGCGAAAGTCGTACCCGACTGGATCTATGTCTTTGCCGGCGACCGGTTGTTGGTCTCGAGCCCGCCCAACCTCGAGAATGAGAACGTGGTTCGTTGGTTCAAGAGCGACAATCTCCTCATGTCAGGGTTCGAGTTCGACATCCCCGCCGACCAGGTGCCCGAGGATCTCGATCGTCTGACCGTGATCGCCGAGTTCGGGGACTACGCAATAGAGAGTCCGGCGACCCTGCCTCGATGAGGGCGGTTCTGACGTGAACAGGGGCTAGCGCCGTAACGAAGTGGTCCTGGGGCTTCCATCGGCCAGCCAGACCACCACGTCGTTTTTCCCGGGATGGAGCAAGTCGGGAGGGATGAGCACATGAAAGCGGGCCGACTGGTTCTTGGGCTCGAACGTCCGGGTGACGGCCTGTACGACCCCGTCGACGGCTACCACCAGGATCTCTCTGCCGGTTGCACTTTCGTCCAGGGTGATCCTGCCGGACAAGAACACAGGTAGCACTTCAAGCTCGTCAGACAAGGCGTCGAGAGAGCCCTGTTGATTGACGGTGATGGTGACCTCGGGTGCATCCAAGGCCGCCAATCCGGCAATCGATCGGCCCGGCCACGCCTCCCATCCGGCCGGCGTGAGCGACCAGGGATCGCCCATGGAAAACCAAGTTTCCTTCTCAGCGGCCGTGGCGAGCTTCTCGGCACCGTCGACACCGAACCGAACCTCTCCCTGTTTGCCGAGCATGGCCGATTCGGCGCGGCTGGCGCGACCGGGATCGAGCATGGAGAACCCATCCACGTCCCAGGGCACCGTGACGCCCACCACATCTGCCACGGTTGGGAGGAGATCGACAGTCTCGGCCCTGATGTCGTCGATCGTGCCCGGCTCGACAGCCGTGAACCGACTCGGATACTTGATGAACATGGGCACTGCGGCGATGGCGCCAACCGTGTCCGGCGTCACTATCCGCTGGTGCTCGACCCCGGGGCTTATGGCTATGCCGTGGTCACCGACCACCACCAACAGCGCCTCGTCATAGATGAGCTCCTCTTTCATTCGATCCATCACTTGACCCAGGATCGTGTCCGCATACTGGGCTTGGAGGATGTGCCGCTGATAGCCCTGGCCGACGAGCCATCTGTCCAATCCCCACCCGTTTCCCTCACTCCCAGGGGACGAGGTCACCCCGGTGGGTTGGCCGTCTGCGGTCAGCACCCACGGGTGATGGGGATACAGGAAGTGGCCGAATCGAAGCGAAGGCTCGTCCCTGTCGAACTCGAGAGTCGCGAGAAAGCGGTCGACCTCTTCTCGTCGGTCGTCGTCTGAAATCGAGAGGAAACGGTCGATGATGTCGAGCTCCGCGCTGTCGCCGGTGGTGAAGTTCCCCCACGTCTGGTCGATGGCCGGCAGTTGATCGGAGATGGCCCGGGGCATCGTCAAATGGCCGTAGACCACCGAGAGGTCAACAGCCAGCGCGCCCCATCGCTGCGACAGCGGGTCGATGTGACGGCTCGAGTTGGCGCAGGCGAAATCCGGGCAGAGACTGGTGACCGTCTCCATCGCCGCAATGTCATATGCGTCTGAGAGCAGCGTGAAGAGGTTCAGCGGGTGGTTGGAGGATATGGCCACGCTTCCCAGCGCGGCCCCGACCCCGGAGAGGATCGTGGGCAGGGCCTCGTCGGTCTGCTGGCGCACCCCGACACCATTCCGATACCAGACACCATCGGCGGCGAGCTCGGAGAAACTGGGGAAGATGTCTTCGAGGAGCGCTCCTTTGGAATCGATCATGGTCGCCACCGGGAACTCGTCGAAGACGAGCATCACTATCGGCACCGGGTTGGTCACCTCTTCGATCTCGGGGAGGTCGCCAAGGCTGGTGAAAGCGATGTCACTGGACGGCGCTATCAGCAGGAACCAGGCCGCGAACGCCAGCAGGGCCCAGGAGGCGTAACCGACCGCCGTCCGCACCAGCTGGTAGCGGGTGAAGGCGACCGCGAACAGCGCTCCGGCCCCAAGGGTGGCGACTGCGAACCACGCAAGAGACCAGTCCGATCCCAGCAAGGCAATCCACGCTGATGCCGTCAGCAACGCGAATAGGGCGCCCATGAGAACAGCGTGGGCGAGCCCTGCAGTTCGGGGACCAACCCATCGCAAGACGAGCACCGGCATGGCGAGCACGACCGGGAGCAGGAGGACCACTACCGGAAAGAGGATCACGTCCAGCGAGGTGAGCCCGCGTGCGATGAAGAAGTTGGGATTCTTACCCAGGAGATCGAGGAACGGTTGGCCGAAGGCGAACGCAGCGACGGTGGCCAGGGACAGGGGAACGGTCCACCAGGAGACCGAACCCAGCCGCTTCAAGCTCATCGCGGTTCGAGATCGAAGAGGACCCTCGTATCCGATTCGAGTTTCTGCTCGGATTTCACATCGAACAGCTCACCCGCCATGGCCCGGAACTCGAGTTCGTCGCGACCGCGGTGCAACTCGTCGGGAAGCTTGTTTCCGATGAGTCTGGCCACCATCTCGTCGGAGGGTGAGACGAACTCGACCACCACCGGGGTCTCGAAGCTGCGCAGCCAACGGAGCACTTCCCGGGGCGGGATGCTTCCCGAGTAGACGAGATGATGAATCAGGCCATACGCGATCACCAGGTCGGGGCGGGCCCGCTCGATGATCCCCGATCTCTCCACTCCTGCCCAGCCTTGCGAAGGCGACGGATTGCCGAGGTCGGTGAGAACGACCGAGAGGTTCTGCCCGGTGCTGCGGCGGTACAGATCGTCGAGGACCGCCTCGTCGCCGTCCACCGCGATGGCATGGGCCCCGGCCTTGGCGGAGATGGCCGAGAAGTGGCCGTCATTGGCGCCGAGATCGAGGACCCGGCGCGGGGAGACCCGTTCGAGCGCCGACTGTAGGAACGCGCTCTTGGCGTCGCGATCCCGGGACACATGGCTGCACGAGCCGTAATCAGACCAGCCGTCGAGGGAGTGCTCCCACTCGAGCGACGTGACCAGCGCCCGGAGCTTCCTCACGTTGGCCAGGATGAGCTCTGAGCTGAAGCCGGCCGATTTGAGGTCCTCTCTGACCGCTCGATCCGACATCCGGGCCTCCATCCGCGCCTGGAGCCGCACATGGAGCAGAGCGCCCGAATTGAATCGCTTCTTGCCACTGAGCAGCTTGGCCATCTGAGCGGGTGTCGGCCCTTCGATATCGCCGCGGATCCATGGCTGGAATGGGACCCCGACCCAGGCCCGCAACATGAGTGGGAATAGGAACTGCCTCGTGAACTGCCGGTAGCCGATCCATGGCTCCCCCTGCCGGTAGGCCTCGAAGGACCCGATGTCGATGAAGATCGGGCGTCCATCTATGAATTGGATGTTGTAGGGGGTGCTGTCCTTGATGGTCAGTCCGGAGTGAAGGGCGCCCTCCAGCAACTCGAGTTGAAGAAGGGCGGCATCCTTGAGCATCGAGAAGGTCCACTCATAGGGGTAGCTCACCAGGGGCAGACGGGGATGTTCGAGTGCCCCGGCGCTGCCGTCGGGAGGATCGACCTCCACCGCACCGATGAGACGCCCCTCGGAGACTGCGGATCTGAAGAAGTCGGTCCCAGCCAGGGCGCGCCATCCCTGGAGGCCGCGTTCGTCGAGGAGACGCAGCACTTTGTCCCCATCGAGCACGACTCGTGAGGCCGGGTCGCGAAACGACCCGGGGTCGGGCGCTATCACTGCGTGGTCAGGATTCGGCGGACAGGGCGGTGTCCTCGGCCGTTTCGACCTCGTCTTCGACTGCGTCGCCGGCGACACGGCCTCGTGCGAACTTCATGCGCATTGCTTTGTAGGCGACGCCGATCCCGGCCAGCCCGCCGATCAGTGCCTGCAGGAGCAGACTTCCCGAGCCTGCATCCAAGTATCCAAAGATCATGTGATTGCTCCTCCCGAGAGCAGTGGCAACGAAGTGCCATTCCCATTGTCGTCCAACTCGCCAGTGTTGCAAACCTCACGGCTTATGGGCGCCGATCAGGTCGATACCGCTCTCGAGCGGCGACCGCCCCGTCTGGGGTGAGGAGGAGAGCCATATCCCCGTCGTTGTTCCACACTGGTGAGCCACCAGGCTCCCAGCCCGGATCGGCACTGGTCACCACGAGCTCGGTGCTGGGCTCGATGATCGACCCTTCCGGGAACCTGAACCGATGTGACGACGACTCGTCTCGGAGGAGCCATCCCGAGAGGTCGTCGGTGGTGTCACCGTCGTTGACGATGACGACGTGCTCGAGATCGAGCACCGCGTCGTCCGGTCCCGGAGGGTTGTGTCCGGAGATGTCGACCTTGAGCGCCAGGTCCCTAGCAGCGCCGCAGACAGCAGGGCCCCATAGGCCGGCCTGTTCCCGATAGGCTGATTCCTCGGCAGCGAGCAGGTCGTCACCCCGGGTCTCGCTCTCGCCAGGGGTAGTGGCAATGGCGAGCCCGCTCTCGACCAGGGCAAGGTTGACGAAGTTGTCTCCCACCCAGACATAGCCGAGGATCCGCCCGAATTGGTCGGGGCCGTGGCCCTCGACTTTGACCGGTTTCGCGTCGAGGGTGGCGGCCAGCCAGGCAGCCGCCTCGTCATGAAGGCACTCGTCGCGCTCGGGCCCGTTGACCCCGAGCAGTCTGATCGTCATCACGCCTGCAGCACTCTCGAAAGTGAAGGTGTCTCCGTCTTCGACATCGACGGCATCGCCTTCCATTGGGGAGCCCGACGAGGTTGCTCCCTGGTCGTCGGAAGCTCCAGGGGAGGGCGCTGCGGAACAAGCGACCAGCACCGCGCTGATGACCACGCCGGAGATGGCGGGCCTCAGGACGATTCGCGGAACTTCTTCAACTCCTGGCGGTCGGTGTGTCTCCTCCGTCGCCGTCGGCGAAAGACCATCCCGAGCAACTCGGCCAAGAGAACCACAACTGCCACGGTGATCAAGATCACCAATGCGAGCGGGAACTCACCATCGAGCCACAGGAACTCGATTGGCACTGGTTCGGTGTTCTGGACGGCGAAGACGATTGCCAGGGCGAGGCCGAGGAGGATGATCACCGCTCCCCAGGCGACGCCCGATCCTGAATGTGTGACCTCAGGGCCGCCGCCCAGGGTTTCCTCGCGGGGCTCCTCAGCGCTAAATGAATCGTCGGACATGGTGCCCAGGCTACGTGGTCGGGACCGCCGCCCGCAGGGAATCGCGGTTGCTTCGAGCCTGCTCGATGTCGACCGTCCTGAAGAGGAGACCGCCGGAGATGAAGAAGAGAGCGATCGAGAGGATTGCCCATCGTGCGGATCCAGTGGTCTGGCGGACCAGGGCGAAGATCCACGGGCCCCAGATTGCGCTGAACTTCGAGAACACCGAGAAGAAGCCGTAGAACTCGGCCGACTGCTCTTCGGGGATCATGGACCCATAGAGGCTGCGGGATAGTGCTTGGGTGCCTCCCAGGACGAAACCGATCAGGATCGCCAGGGCGAGAAACGGGGCGGCTACGCCGACAGGGAGGAAGAAGGCGGCAACGGTCACTGCGGCCCAGACCACGATGCTGGTCAGTAGTGCACTCTTGGTGCCCACCCGAGTCGCGTACCGGCCAAAGGCCATGGCACCGAAGTAGGCAACGAACTGGACCAAGAGCACGGCGACGATGACGATCGTGATCCCGAGCTCGAGGGTCTCGGTGGCGTAGATGGAGGCCAGCGCGATTGTGGTCTGAACGCCGTCGTTGAAGAGGATGAAGGCAACCACAAAGATCAGCAGCGGTCGGTCGCGTATGACCCGGCCACTGGTTTTGATGGTCCTGGAGAACCCAATCCGAGCATATTCGGCCCAGCGCGGCCGCGGTTGGCCGGGGAGGATCGATGACTGCCCGGTCTCCGGGATGTGGCGCAGGGCCTTCACCGAGAATCCCAGCCACCAGACCCCAACCGAGGCGAGGGCGATCCGGGTGGCCAGTATCGGGTCGAGGGGGATCAGGTCGGCGTCGGCGCCCTGGATCAGGGCTAGGGCAAGGAGCAGGTGGACACCACCACCGATGTATCCCCAGGCGAACCCGCGGGAACTGACCATGTCGATGGTGTCATCGGTGGTTAGATCGGGGAGAAATGCGTCGTAGAAGACATTGGCTCCCACGAATCCGAGATGGGCGAGGAGAAACAAGCTCAGCGTGAGGACGACGTCCCCCGACGTGGCGAAGAACAGAAGCGAGGTGAACACGGCGCCCCAGGTGGCGAACACAGTGAGGAATCGCTTCTTCGATGCGGAGTAGTCGGCGATGGCTCCGAGGATCGGTGAGGCGAGGAACATGATCAGCGGGCCGAAGCCGACCGCCACCGCCCACAGGTCCTGACCGGTCCACAATCTCCCCAGGAACTCCACTCCCGCATCTCCCACCACTTCGGATGCGAAATAGGCGGGAAGCACCGCGGCGAGGATCGTGGTGGCGTAAGCAGAATTCGCCCAGTCGTAAGTGACCCAGCCTCGGATGGCGATGGGGTCGTTCTTGACGCGACTGCTCACGGTTGCCGCAACCTAGACATAACCTGGCACCAAATGCGCCGCGTACTGATTCCTGTTTTGCTGGTCGTCACCGCATGCACCGGGACTCAAGGAGAGCCGACCACCACGGCTACCAGTGAGGCGCCCACCTCCTCGACCGGCCCGGTCGCAACGAGCACGACACTGTCAACCACGACAATCCCGCCCATCTCCACAACCAGCCTGCCGCCGTTGTTATCACTGGGTTATCGGGAGGTGGCGGCGATGGGGTTCCCGGTCCAAGTGGTGGCCCGGCCCGGCGAGGGCACCGCCTACGTGATCACCAAGAGAGGCGAGGTCCGGGCTCTGGTCGGAGCCGAGGTGGCGCCGGAACCAGTGCTCGACATCTCGGACCGGGTGCGCAACGAGGGTGAACGGGGGCTGCTCTCGATAGCCCTTCACCCCAGCGACCCAAGTCGGCTGTATCTCCACTACTCGGACTCCGTCGGCGACACCGTGGTCTCCGAGTTCACGTTTCTCTCGCCGTCTTCTGCCGACCCCGCGAGTGAGCGGATCTTGTTCCAGGCCGAGCAGCCAGCGCCAAACCACAACGGGGGGATGCTCCAATTCGCCCCGGATGGCTCGCTCTTGCTCGCGCTCGGTGACGGGGGAGGCTCCGGTGATCGATACAACAACGGCCAGAACCCCGACAGTCTCCTCGGAGGACTGGTCGCCATCGATATCGAGGGCGGGTCGGCTTCCTCATACGCCAAAGGACTCCGCAATCCCTGGCGCTTCTGGATCGACGACAACCTGATCTATGTGGCCGACGTCGGCCAGAACCTCTACGAGGAGGTTTCGGTTGTCGGGCTGGCGCCTGGTCTGAACTTCGGTTGGCCGATCACCGAGGGCCTGCATTGCTTTCAGCCCTCGTCTGAGTGTGACCTCACGGGGCTGGTGGTTCCGTTGATAGAAGTCGAGCACGGTGACGCCGGCACTTGTTCGATCACCGGAGGCGTGGTCTATAGGGGGGCGGCGATACCCGAGTTGCAGGGTGCCTATCTCTACTCGGACTACTGCGGCGGCTGGCTTCGGTCATTCCGCTACGCCGACGGGGCCGCCGTCGACCTGACCGATTGGACCGATCAGGTCGGCGTGCCCGGCAGAGTGACCGGCTTCGGCATCGACGGGACCGGCGAGGCCTATGTCACCACGGACAATGGCCTCTTTGCCATCGTCGCGGTGCGCTGAGCACGGCTGAATAGGCTCCCGGCGATGGCCACCCTGTTCACTCGCATCATCGGGGGCGAGATCCCGGCGACGTTTGTCTGGAAAGACGAGCTGTCGGTTGCCTTCATGTCGATCAACCCACTGCGGCCCGGGCACACCTTGGTGGTCCCCCGTGAGGAGATCGACCACTGGATCGACTGCCCTCCGTCATTGCGAGATCACCTCAACGAAGTGGCCCGCCAGATCGGCCAGGCCCAAATGAGCGCGTTTCGACCGGAGCGAATCGGACTGGTCATAGCCGGGCTCGAAGTGCCCCACCTCCACCTCCACGTGGTGCCGATCAACGGTGCCGCAGATCTCGAGTTCGCCAGGGCAGCCAAGAGCGTGACGCCCCAAGCCCTGGAGGAGACGGCTTCGGCCATCCGCTACATCCTTCGCTCGATGGGTGCGACAGGAGTGGTCGGGGAAGCGGCCTCCTAGGTGGAAGTCCTCTTTGGGGGGATCAGCTCCCTGCTTTACGGCGTCGCCGACTTCCTCGGTGGAGAAGGGGCGAAACGGGTTTCGGCGGCATCGATCGTGCTCTGGGCCGGTGTTCTGTCTTTTCCCGTCTTGTTGGTGACGGCTCTCGTGATCGGTGGCGAAGCCGTGCCAGCGGACTATCTCCTGGGTGGTTTGGCAGGAACCATGGGTGGTGTCGGCCTCATCGTCCTGTTTGCCGGGCTGAGTCGCGGCCAGGCCGCGGCGGTGGCGCCCGTAGCCGCCGCGGTAGGGGCAATCGTCCCCGTCATCGCCGCTTTGACCCAAGGAGAGAGCCCTTCGACACTTTCCTGGCTCGGGGTGGCACTGGCGATGCCCGCCATCATGCTCTGTGCATGGGTCACCGCGCCGGAGGAAGGGGCTGGCGGCGGTTTGGCTTATGGGTTGGCTGCCGGGCTCGGATTCGGGGGATTTTCGGTGGTGATCAGCCTCACATCGGAGACGTCGAACCTCCTGCCGTTGATCGCCTCGAGAGGGGCAACCGTCCTCGTTCCGTTGGTATTGGCCGGTACCGGGATGTGGACGGTGAGCCGATTCTCTCGCAGTCCTCGGGCTGTGGTCGCGGCGAACGCGCTTCTCGATGTCGGTGGAAACGTGGCGCTTCTGCTCGCCTTGCGCGCAGGTTCATTGGCAACCGGAGCCGTTGCCGCCTCCTTCTACCCCGCGGTCACCGTTCTCCTGGCCCGAGCCGTCAATGACGAACACCTCCGTCGGAGGCAGATTGTCGGTGTGATCCTGGCCCTGGTGGCGATGACCGCCATCGCTCTGGGGTAAGACTCAGCCTCGGACCACCAGCCAGGTTCCGAGTATCACCAGTGCGATCCCGAGCGCTCTGGCACCGTCGACCGTGCGCGCCTCGCCGAACCACCCGAGATGCTCGAGGGCCGCCCCGAGGATGAGAGTGGCCGCGGTGAACAGTGTGAGCCCGGCGCCAAGACCGAGGCGGTTGACGGTGATGCCCAATGAGGAAACCACTACCAGCCCCATCAAGCCTGCGGTGAAAACCCACCAGGGGAGATCTTTGAGCTCGGCGAGCCTCCCTCCCCGCAAGGTGAGCATCAGCAACCCGATGGCGAGCCCTCCGCCCCCATAGGTCACGAACGTGGAGGCGAGCGTGCCGACCCGTTGCTCCATGACTCCCAGGAACTGTGACTGGAGGGCGCCGGCCAACCCACCGATGATCCCCACCAC
>JALYNX010000142.1 GCA_030772935.1 Actinomycetota bacterium
CCTCTCGAGGGGGGACAACCTTCACGGGGCCGAGGTGTCCCCTCTCGAGGGGGGACAACAGCTGCGAACTCATACGACCACGGCTTCCATGTCGGGGCCGAAGACCCCGACGTATTGAGCCTTCACCCACTCCCCGACTTCACCCCGGTCGAGACGCACCACCCCGTCGATCTCGGGAGCCTGGCGATGGGAGCGAGCCACCGGAACCTCATCTTCCACCTGGTCCACCAACAACAGGTCGACTCTGCCCAGCCAGTCCGAATTCCGGGTCTCGGTCATCTCGTCCTGGATGCGGGACAGGTATCGCAACCGCTCCATGGTCGTGTCCCGGGGCACCTGGGCGTCCATCTCGGCTGCGGGTGTCCCCGGCTCCGCCGAGTACGGGAAGAAGCCGGCCCAATCGAGGGCGGCCTCCTCTAGGAAGTCGGCCAACAGATCCACATCGTCATCCGTCTCCCCGGGGAAGCCCACGATGAACGAGGACCGCAACGTGGACTCCGGATCGAGCTCGCGGATCCGCTCGATGAGTGCGAGATGCTTCTCGGTGTTGCCCGGCCGTTTCATCCGCCGCAGGAGGGCCCCGGAGACGTGTTGGAGTGAGAGGTCGAAGTAGGGGGCAACTTTGTCGTTGGACGTCACTTCGACGAGTAGCCGCTCGTTGATCTCCCGGGGATGGAGGTAGAGAAGTCGAAGGCGGCGCAGCTCCTCGACGTCGGAGACAAAGGCGAGAAGGTCGGGCAAACCGCCAGGAGCATCGATGTCACGGCCGTAGGCGGCGAGATCCTGTGCCACCAGGACCACCTCGGAGACGCCTCCGGCGACCAACAGCGCCAACTCCTCCCGGATCTCGACCGGTCTCCGCGACCTCTGCTTGCCACGGATGGAGGGGATGGCGCAGAAGGTGCATGGCTTGTCACACCCTTCGGCCACCTTGAGGTAGGCATAGGGCAGATCCGAGGCCGGCCGGCCGGTGGCGTGGAGGATGTCCATCACCGGGCGGCGTCGCATTTCCACGGGATGCCAGCCGGTGAGACCGTCGAGGACTCCGACCAATTCGCCGTAGCGGTCGATGCCGAGCACTGCGTCCACTTCGGGAAGAGCCGATTCCACCTCGGCCCCAAACCGCTGCGCCATGCACCCGATCACCACCGAGTGAGCTCCCAGTCGCTTCCGACCCTCCAACTCGAGGATGACATCCACCGACTCGGCCCGGGCCTCTTCGATGAACGCACAGGTGTTCACCATGACGACATCGGCCTCCTCGGGGCTCTCGGCCCAGCCATAACCAGCCTCGGAGAGCATGGCGATCAGCTTCTCCGAGTCGACTTGGTTCTTGGCACATCCGAGCGTGCTCAGCCAAACATTGGGACCGGGCATCTCGTCACTCTACGAGGGGGCGGCCGGCCATAGTCACGACCGCGACTGCTCCACCACCGTCAACAACGGACCGGGCCCGACCGCATCGGCCAGGGTGTTCCAGGTCGCAGTGGGCACCCGGCCATCCTCCTCGATTTGCCAGCAGGCGAAATAGATGGCGTCGGCCACCGCCCCCAGCGAGTGATCGGCGTCGTAGGCCTCGGCAACGGCGGTCCTGGCGCCGGCAACGTCTCTCCGTGCCAATGCCCGGATCGCCTCTTCGACGAAGGCCATGGCCTTCGGGTCCATCAGATCTCGCGGAACAGATATCGCCGGAGGATGTCGATGCGGCGGTCGAGGGTCTCGGAGTCGAGATACCAGAGCATCGCGGCCACCGTCGACAACAGAGGATTCCCGTCCTGGGGGGTGAAGGAAAAGCCGACCACTTCGTTCCCGTTGCGCACAGCCAGGGTGTCGAGGGCGACCACGGTCTGGCTCATGATGCGGCCGTAGTAGCCGTGGTCCCGGCCGAAGGAGAACACCTGGTTGGCTGAAGTCTTGTTGGTGACCGCCACCCGGGTGTTGGCCATGAGACGCTCCTTCGCCTGGTCCACAGTGACCTCTTCGTCCAACTCGAGCGAGAACTGGATCGAGTGCATGTATTGGGTGTTGAGCTTCACCGCCGACGAGTAGAGGTTCAGGTCGTAGCCCATGGTCTCGAACAGCCGGTGGGCATCCCGGGCGTGATGAGTGCCGAATCGCTCGTCTTTGTGGGGCTCGACGGTGGGGCTGGCCACGAAGCCGTCGTCCTGGCTGATGTCATTGGCCCTCCTCATGCACAGGAAGCGACCGTCCTCGAGGTGACTGGTGCCATCGGCGTCCATTGCGATGGATCGAATCAGCACCGCAATGTTGTGGGTGTTGCAGGAGACGATCTGGAGGAATTTGTCCTCGCCCTTGATCAACGCGTCGTCGTTGATCCCCCGGGCGTACATCTTGCCGAATCCGAACTCCGAGCCCTGAGCCATGAAGCCCAGCGGGCCTTCTGCGTGGTTGTAGAACTCGTCCTTCATCTCGTTACCCACAGGGGTGCAATCGATGACGACGGTGGCCCGTTCGATGGCCTCACGGGCCTCGTACTTTGGGGCGTGACCCAACTCCTCGAAGGCCGACCTGCGATCCTCGTCGACCGCCAGCACGGCTCCCCGGCCCTCGAGGTCGTTCACCTTGGCTCGCTCGGTGAGCAATGGGGTCCGTTTGTGAAAGGTGACTTCGTCGATGCCGAAGTGTTCCTTGTTGTCGGCGAGGAGGCCGATGAGGGGCTCCCC
>JALYNX010000143.1 GCA_030772935.1 Actinomycetota bacterium
GACCCGGTATTCCGCAGCGTCCTCGTGAGCAAGGTCATCAACAAGGTCCTGCTCAAGGGCAAGAAGAACACCGCCCGCGACATCGTCTACAGCGCGCTGGAGACGGTGGAGCAGCGCACCAGCCAGGATCCCGGAGTAGTGCTCAAGCGGGCCATCGACAACATCAGGCCCCAGGTCGAAGTCCGGTCACGACGAGTCGGTGGGAGTTCCTACCAGGTACCGGTCGAAGTTTCGCCGCGCCGTCAAGAGAGCTTGGCCATTCGTTGGCTGGTCAATTTCGCCCGTCAACGGCGAGAGCCCACCATGGCCATGCGCTTGGCCAATGAGATTCTCGACGCCTCCAACTACACGGGGGCGGCCGTGAAGCGCAAAGAAGATGTCCACAAGATGGCGGAGTCCAACAAGGCCTTCGCCCATTACCGCTGGTAATAGCCACCGGTCCCAACGGAGAAACTGCAAGAGATTTACCCGAACGTTCCAGCAGGCGGGCTGGCCACCGAACCAGCCCGAACCGCAGGACGTGGGACGTTCACAACCTCATAGCGAGTCGGAGTAGTAGGACGATGAGCGACGGAAACGCTGCGCTTGAACATTTGCGGGAAGTACCGCTGAGCCGAACCCGGAATATCGGGATCATGGCTCACATCGACGCGGGCAAGACCACCCTCACCGAGCGCATCCTCTACTACACCGGCCGCAACTACAAGATCGGTGAGGTCCATGAGGGCGCAGCCACCATGGACTGGATGGAGCAGGAGCAGGAGCGGGGCATCACGATCACCTCTGCCGCCACCACCTGCGTCTGGCATGAGCACCTGATCAACATCATCGACACCCCCGGCCACGTCGACTTCACCGTCGAGGTCGAGAGGTCGCTGAGGGTTCTCGACGGCGCGGTCGCCGTTTTCGACGGCGTCGCTGGCGTCGAGCCCCAGTCCGAGACGGTATGGCGTCAGGCCGACCGCTACCACGTTCCCCGGATCTGCTTCATCAACAAGCTGGACCGGACCGGTGCCGACTTCTACGCCGATGTCGACTCCATCTCCAATCGCCTTGGCGCCTATCCCCTCGTGATGCAGTTGCCAATTGGCACCGAGGCCAACTTCATGGGTGTCGTCGATCTCGTCGAGGAGAGGGCCCATCTCTGGCGCGGGGACGACGGGAAGCAGTGGGACACCACCGACATCCCTGAAGACCTCGTCGGGCTCGCGGCCAAGTACCGCCACGATCTCGTCGAGAAGGTCGCCGAGACTTCCGAAGAGCTTCTCGAGGCCTATCTCGAGCACGGAACCCTCACTGTCGAACAGATCAAGTCTGGGGTTCGCGTGGGGACTCTTCATGGGGATTTCAACCCGGTCTTCTGCGGCTCGGCTTTCAAGAACAAGGGCGTGCAGCTGCTGCTCGATGCCGTCGTCGACTACCTGCCCAGACCAGCCGACCCCCCCCCGATCAAGGGTTTCAAGCCCGGTGACGAGGAAGTCGTGGTCGAGCGCAAGCTCGAAGACACCGAGCCGTTTGCAGCTCTCGCTTTCAAGATCATGTCTGACCCCCACGTCGGCAAGCTCACCTACTTCCGGGTCTATTCGGGACATGCCTCCAAGGGCGACTCGGTCCTGAACACCTCAACCGGCAAGAAGGAGCGCTTCGGGCGCATCCTGCGGATGCACGCCAATTCACGTGAGGACGTCGATGAGGTGTTTGCCGGGGACATCGTCGCCGGCATCGGCTTCAAGAACACCACGACGGGAGACACCCTCTCCTCCGAGCGGGCACCGATCCAGCTCGAGTCCATGGAGTTCCCGGCTCCGGTGATCTCGGTCGCCATCGAGCCCAAGACCAAGTCCGACGACGAGAAGCTCTCCGAGTCCCTGCACCGTCTCACGGAGGAGGATCCCACCTTCCTGGTTCGAACCGACGACGAGACAGGGCAAACCATCATCTCAGGCATGGGCGAGCTCCACTTGGAGATCCTCGTCGATCGCCTGCTTCGAGAGTTCAAGGTCGACGCCACTGTCGGTAAGCCGCAGGTCGCCTATAGGGAAACCATCCGCAGGGCGGTTGAGAAGGTGGTCTACCGGCACGTAAAGCAGACCGGTGGCAAAGGCCAATACGCCCACGTGGTCATCAACCTCGAACCGACCGGTCCTGGTGGCGGTTACGAGTTCGTCGACCTAATCAAGGGTGGCAAGATCCCCCGCGAGTACATCCCGTCGGTCGACTCGGGCATCGAGGAGGCCTTGGACCAGGGGATCATCGCCGGCTATCCGCTTGTCGACGTCAGGGCGATCCTGATCGACGGGTCATTCCACGATGTCGACTCCTCGGAGATGGCCTTCAAGATCGCCGGCTCGATGGCGATCCAGGACGCCGCGCGCAAGGCCAACCCGGT
>JALYNX010000144.1 GCA_030772935.1 Actinomycetota bacterium
GTCCTGCACCACGTCGACCCCGATCTCGGCCGCCATGAGCGGCAGCAGGTAGAGACTGAGGACCGCTTGAGGGGTCTGAAAGAATGCGACCTCGTTGGTGGAAGCGCTCGACCTCACCCAGCCCAAGGCTTCATAGAAAGCCGCTGACCTCTGCAGGTCTTCGACACCGAGAGTCACGAAACTGATTCGTGGTGGCACTGCCATGAATCCATCCTCGCACTGTTCCCTGTCCGGATGACGCAAGATATGGCGGTCAGGCGCCTCAGGTATGGTCGGCGTCGATGGCCCCATGATCGAGCGGCTGGCGTCTGCATCCTCCCTTCTGGTTGCCTCTGACTTCGATGGCACTCTCTCGGAGTTGGACGATGTGCTGGCCGGCACACCCCTGCCGAGGTCGCTCCACGCCTTGAACAGGCTGGCAGACGCCCCCAACACGACAGTGGCGATCGTTTCCGGCCGACGCAGATCTGACCTCGTCGCCCGCTTCAACGACCGTCGATTCGTCTTGATCGGCGAGCACGGCGCCGATGCGGGAGGCGGGGTCCTCACCGAATCCCCTGCGTTGACCCACGTGCGCGAGGCGATGATCGAGATGGCGGCGATGACCCCCGGCGCATTCGTCGAGCACAAGCATCACTCCGTCGTCTTCCACTATCGAATGGCCGACGACCCGGAGCCTGCTTTGGACAACTTGCGCCGCCTGGCCGCCGACTCGGTGGGGATCACCCTCATCGACGGCAAGAAAATGCTCGAGATCACCGATTCCACAACCAACAAAGGCAAGGCGATCTCGATGCTGCGGGTGTCCCTCGCCGTGGCTCATGTCCTGTTCATTGGGGACGACGTGACCGATGAGACCGTGTTCGCCGCGCTAGGTCCGGAGGACTTCACCGTGCATGTTGGCCCCGGCCCCACTCTGGCCCGAACCTTGCTCCCCGACACCGAAGCAGTTTCCGACTTCCTCGAAGCGTTGGCCGATGCCCGCGGGGGTGGCTGAGCCATGTGCGGGCGATTCTCGATCACAGGGGACCTCGACTTCTACGCCGAATATTTCGGGGTGGACGACGTCTCCGCCACTCCACTCGCCGCCAATTGGAATGTCGCCCCAACCGATCCGGTGTACGTCATCGCCGAACGGGACGGGAGACGCATCCTCGACACGATGCGGTGGGGCCTGGTCCCCTACTACGCCGAGAACGACAAGAAGATCCACATCAACGCAAGGGTCGAGACGGTGGACACCTCGGCTGCGTTCCGCGATTCCTTCGCCCGTCGCCGCTGCCTCATTCCCGCCGACGGGTTCTACGAGTGGGAACCCGCCGACCGAGGGCGCGCACCGCATTGGGTCTACCGGGCCGACGGCTATCCCATGACCTTTGCCGGGATCTGGTCCACGAGGAAGGTTGGCGAACTTTGGGATCGGTCCTGCTCCATCATCACCACCTCGGCCGCGGGTGTGATCCGCGAACTCCACGACCGGATGCCAGTTGCCCTGGTTCCCGAATCTTGGGATGCCTGGCTCGATCGAGATCTCCGGGACCCCGAGGCAGCCCGGAGCCTGATCCAGACCATCGACCCGGACCTGATCATGGAGCACGAAGTCTCCAAGCAGGTGAACTCGGTTCGCAACAACGGTCCCGACCTGCGGGAAAAGACTGAGCCAGAAACTCTGTTTTGACTATTCCTGCCCAACCCGGGTTTACCCTGCCTCGCGGTCCGGAAACCTCTTCATGAAAACCTTTCGACTCTGCTTGGTCGCGCTGACGGCCGCTGCCTGCAGCAGCCTGGTGGGCGAGACCCCCACCGAGACCACCGGCATTGGCTCTGGCCAAACGACCACACCGGGAGACCGTGAATGCATCAGGGTCACCGGGGGCACCTCTCCGATCGCATCCGGCACGGTCGCTGGCGATGCGCTTGCTCTCTCCGGTGAGATCTTCGTGTGTGCCGACGACGTGGTCGTGGTCGGAGAGTCGGATGTCAACGAAGTCGCCACAGCCGCACAACTCGCTGCCGCAGTGGGCGGCCCTCTCTTGCACCCCCATCCGCAATTGGCTGCTGAGTTGGGGAGGCTCAAGCCGACCAGGATCCATCTCATCGGCGACGTCGAATTGATCGCCCCTCCTGGTGCCACTCTCCTACGGCATAGCTTGAGCAGCGCGGTCGACGAGACGAAGCTCGCTTTGGGCGTGAGCGACGAGATCCGTCTGCCTTCCACACCCGATGCCTCCACCGTCGTCGAGACCGTCGGTGCGATAACCGCTCAGGACCGAGTGGTGTTTCCTCAGACCACCCCCTCCACCACGTCGACGGTCGCTCCCACCTTCGAGCCTGTTCAGATCCTCGAAGGGCTGGCACGACCTACTCCGGCGCTGACGATCTGGCTCATGGATGCGGGTAGCCCGGTGGCGATCCTCTCGGCGTCAGGCACCGGTCGAGCCGTCGGTGCCGGTGTCGTCGCCTACGACCCCTCCGATGTCCTTGGGCACCCAATAGTCAGCACCCCACTGGCGGGTAGGGCACCCGAATCGATTCGCTACGTCGGCAGCATCCCCGAGGCCGATCCCTGGCATCTCGCGGTGCTGGTGAGGGGTCAGCAGCTCCCTGGTGGAGGCTTCTTCGTCCTCCCCCAGAACCAGCCCCGACGCTACGTGGCCTTCTACGGGCACCCCGAAACCGTGGGTTTGGGGGCACTCGGACATCAAGGCCCCCAGGAGACCCTGGCCCGGATGGAGCCGTTGCTCGCCGAATACGCAGCCGACGGATACCAGGTGATCCCGACGTTCGAGATGATCGCCAGTGTTGCCAGCGCCAGCGCCACCGACGACAACGACTACAGCTTTGAATGGCCGATCTCCACATACGACGCGTGGGTGCAGGTCGCTGCGGAGAACGGGGTGTACATCGTGCTCGACCTGCAACCGGGACGGGAAGACTTCTTGACCCAGGCCAAGCAATACGAGGAGCTGTTGAAACTGCCCTTCGTCGGGCTAGCCCTCGACCCGGAATGGCGGATCGGGCCCGATCAAGTCCACCTCGTCCAGACCGGCCAGGTCACCGCCTCCGAGGTGAACACCGTTGTCGACTGGCTCGCCGACCTGGTGCGGGACAACGCCCTCCCCCAGAAGATGATCCTCATCCAGCAGTTCCAAAGTCGGATGATTCTCGACCGGGAGACCCTGAAGCAGCGCCCGGAGCTCCAGATGGTGATCCAGATGGACGGACAGGGGCCGATCCCCACCAAGGACGACACCTATGGGTTCCTCACCGAGGGCACCGAGGATGCCCACTGGCGTTGGGGTTGGAAGAACTTCTTCGAGATGGACCCTGAGACCGCTACCCCCGCCTACACCATCGCCAAGGTCCCGACACCGATCTTCGTTTCCTATCAGTGAGTCTTTAGCGTGGGACCAGCGATGACAGGCTTGAGGACAGGGCTATGACCAAATTCGCCTATTTCTGTGGCCACGAACAGTGGCAGCCCGAAGTCCTCGTGGAGCATGCTCGGCTCGCCGAGGACGCCGGCTTCGACATGGTGGTCGTGTCCGAGCACTTCCATCCCTGGGTGGACGACTATTCGGCATCCGGTTTCGCCTTCTCCACCCTCGGTGCCATGGCCGCCGTCACCGAGCACATCGAGTTCGCCACCGGGGTCACCACCCCCCTGTTTCGCTATCACCCCGGGGTGGTTGCCCAGGCGGCTGCCACCTTGGACCGTCTCTCGCAGGGTCGATTCACCCTCGGCGTCGGCACCGGGGAGAACCTGAATGAAGGCCCACTGGGCTACGAGTTTCCCGACTACGCCGAGCGCAATGCGCGGATGACCGAGTCCCTCGAGATCATGCGTCGCCTCCTCGACGGGGAGAAGCTGACCTTCGACGGTCAGTACTACCGAACTGATCGCGCCAAGCTCTACTCCCCCCCGGTGGGACCGGTCCCGATCCTGATGGCGGCGGGAGGGCCGAAGTCGGCAACCCTCGCCGGCCAACGAGCCCAGGGCGTGATCACGTCGGTGAAGGATCCGGCCGAGACCATTGAGAAAGTGGTTGGCCCGATCCGAGCGGCGGCTGCCGAAGCGGGGCGGCCCGATCCGATCATCCTCGCCACCAAATGGTCGGTCCTCGCCGAAAACGACGACGAAGCCTGGCAAGCGCTCTACTCATGGCGCGGACTGCGCGCACCCGGGAGATTGGAGGCTGTGGATCCGGCCGACCTGAGACAGGTGGCCGATTCCATGCCCCGCGCCGAGATCCTCGGGCGTTACGCAACGGTCCGCTCCACCGAGGAGATATTCGATGTGTATCGCCCATTGGTCGAAGATCTGGGGGCGGACATCGTCACCATCCAAATGGTTTCCCTCGACCAAGCCGAACTGATCGGATTGCTGGGGAGTGACGTGCTCCCGCGGTTGCGAGATCTCTAGCCGCTGTCAGCCGACGCGGGTGATCACCTCGACGAGCCTGAGCACGGCTTGAACCGCGTCGCTGCCCAGGGTCTCATCGGAAGCCGCGAGGAGGAGCGAAGGCACCACCTCTTGGAGCGCTCCCAGGATCACGGCGTTGTCCCCGATCGGTGAGTCGACGAGGATCTCGATCGGTGAGATCAACCGTTCGGCCAGCCCGGCGCCAAACGAGGCGAATAGATCCACGCGATACCCGTCGACGTCCTGGGTCACCAGCCGGCGCGGGCTCCCCGACTCGGGGGTGACACTCACCAGGAAGAACTCGACATCAGATTCGGTCTGTGGGCCGATCTCTTCCACGGTGAAATCCCCTGAGAGCACCTCGCCAAATCCTTGGGCGAATCCGCTCCAGAAGTTGGCGGCTATCGCCTCGTCGCCGGTTCGCAGCGCGTCTGCAACCTCCCCTGAGGTGGCACCCTCGGCCAGGGAGGCGAGAGCGGCTTGACCCGGCATGGCCAACGAGCTGGCCCCGGCGAAGTCGCCTTCGATCAACAGGTCGGAGAGAGTCTCCACCGCAGCGACTGCCGATTCGGCGCCCGGCCCCCGGGTGATCGAAGTCTCGGTGTTTCCTCCGCCTCCACAGGCGAGAACCGCCACCAGAAGCGCCATGAGGGCG